>JBDNGI010000299.1:0-7536 GCA_041689345.1 Halanaerobiales bacterium | reverse complement strand
TTTCCATATCATTAAGTTTTCTATACTTATCTTCTCTGTATTGTTATAACTATTCTGAGACACTCATCTCCATATTCTTCTTCAATACTTCCTTAATGTATATATTACTTAAAATAATTTTCAATATAATTTAACATCTTCACTGTTGCCCCAATAGCTGAAGTAGTCTGATCTGGATCAAGTGCTTTTGTTTTAAATTCCTCTCCTTGATAACTCCAGGTAATAACAGTCTCTACCAGGGCATTTGTATGTCCACCAGGAGGAATTGTAACGAGATAATCCATTAATACTGGTAGTTCTTTACCAATTTCCTTATAAATCTTTACTAATGAATTCATAAAGGCATCATATTGTCCAGCACCATTAGAAGATGCTTCATACTTTTTGCCATAAATTTTAATACTTAAGGTAGCCACTGGCTTTAGACCATTAGCATAACATATGTAATAATTATCTAGTTTCACAATCTGTGAAACAAAATTATCTTCCAGGACATCAGATACTATATATGGCAAATCTTCCAGAGTGATATTATTTTTTTTATCCCCTAATTCTATTACTTTTTCAGTAACTTTATCAAGTGATTCTTTATCTAATTCTATACCAAGTATATCTAAATTATTTTTTATACTAGCTTTACCTGAAGTTTTACCAAGGGCGTATTTTCTACTACGTCCAAATCGCTCTGGTAAAAGGTCATTATAATATAAATTTCCTTTGTTGTCGCCATCTGCATGAACTCCACAAACCTGCGTAAAGACATTTGCTCCAACAATAGGTGTATTCGCAGCAATTCTTTCACCACTAAAACGGTCTACTATATTACTAATTTCATATAGTAATTTTTCGTCAACAGAAGTCTTAACTTGTAGATGGTCGTGAACAGCTACAATAGTATTGGCCAGCGCTGCATTCCCAGCTCTTTCTCCAAGACCATTAACAGTTGTATGGATCCCATTAACACCTGCTTTAATAGCAGCAATAGTATTAGCTACCGCCAGTCCATAATCATTATGTGCATGATAATCAATGATTAAATCAGGAAATTTCTCTACCATTTGTCTAGAGAATTCCTCTGTCTGGACAGAATTTAAAACACCAAGGGTATCAGGTAACATAAATCTTTTTATATTTTCATTTTTTAAAGCATTCATTAATGAAAAAACATATTCAGGGGAATCTTTCATGCCATTTGACCAATCTTCTAAATATAAATTTACTTCTATATTCATTTCGTTAGCATAGTTAATAGTTTCTTTAATATCATTTATATGTTCATCAAGTGTTTTTTTTAATTGTATTTCAACATGTTTTAAGGAACCTTTACATAATAAATTTAAAACTCTTCCGCCCGCTCGGTGAATCCAGTCTATAGACTTTTTGCCATCAATAAACCCTAGAACCTCAATTTTATCAAGAAAGTTGTTTTCACGAGCCCATTCAGTTATTTTTTTTACAGATTCCAATTCTCCCTTGGAAACCCTTGCTGAGGCTATCTCAATTCTATCTACTTTTACTTCCCTCAATAGTAATTTAGCAATATTAAGTTTCTCAATGTCAGTAAATGAAACACCAGAGGTCTGTTCCCCATCTCTTAAGGTGGTATCCATTACTTCTACTCTCATTATAAATAACTCCTCCTCTACTCATTACACAGAATACATTTAAAACATTATAGCCTATCTAACCTCCAATGTCAACTATCTAAAAGTATTGTTAATAGTCATACTATATATATCTACTATTATCTCATATATAAAACAAAAAAAGCAGTTAAAACTGCTTTTTTTTAAAAATAAATTCTTTTTATTATTTAAAGTAACTTAATATGAGCTTACTTTAACAACCATTTTCTAAGAAGTTAAAAGCTGCAGCTGTCTTTTTTGCAAATTCTAATGGATTATCTACAGATAACCAGTGTATATAGAATAATCTAGGATCATCAAATAACCAATGATTATGCAAAGCTGTTACCTCTAACCCAAAAGCCCTAAGGGCTGTTATAAATGGATTAATTTCATCTTCCAATATTACTGTTTCTCCTAAATTCAAAGCAGTTCCAGACCTATCTAAATCCTCAAATGAAAACAAGGCATTGATAGCTAATGGACTAACCGTTGGTCTTCCTTTAATAGTTGCAGAAATATTCCTCTGACGTGTGACAACACAAACACCTTCTGGTGATGGTAGAACAACACTATCTAGAATATCAGCAAATTTTTCGCACAAATTAGATTTACACCTTTCTGTATCTTTATTATTAGAAACATCACTAGGCTTATATATAAAATTCTCCGACACTAGATATCTTTGATTTTATATAAATATTATATGTCGATTTTTATATAAATGTGTCACTTAAATTTTATTTTAGTATATATATATATAAGCTTAGCAAAGATATTTATAAGATATATAATTTTATCCCAACGGCGTTACTGAGTGATCTCAATCATGGATTCTAAATAGAAGAAGGCAGTGCTATCATTATCATTTTTTATCTCCAATAAGTCTTTAACCATTTAATAGTATTGTCCAGTTCAACATCATAAGCAAATTTTTTCAAGTAGTCAATTTTTTTGTACTGATCAATTCCTATCGGTTTAGACAAAACTGGGTTTAATCTGTAATAATTTTCACCTAGCAATTGACTAGTAATCATATCATCAGCCCTGGCTGCACCATCTAATAATAAATTAATTAAAGGTACAGGGGGGTCAGGACTTAAAAGCCACTGAATAGCACCCCAGTATGCTGTATCATGTTTTATACTATTAGGAGAGTAACCAGTTCCCATTGAAAACAATCTTATTGCCGATAAACTTCTTCTGCCACATAACATACCCAAAGCAAAAGAAAGAGCAACTGTACTTGGATTATTAGCAACTACACCACCATCAATATATTTATTATATGAGGAGAAATATACCGGAGCGGCACAACTAGCCAACGCTACATCTATTACTTTCATATTTTTATTATCTAAATCTGGTAAATTAGAAAAAAAACAGGACACCAACCATCATTATTGTCTTCATCTACCTTAAACACAGGAATTATAACCCGATAATTTAAATCATTCAATCGTAAATCTGAAGGAAATATTGACTGAATTATTTTCTTAAATCTATATATATTATAACGAGGACTTAATAGACCTGAACTATAAGGCCTAAAAATAGCTTTACTGGTCTCAACAGAATATAAATCTTCTAAATCTTGAACACTTAATCCAGCAGCCAAGCCTAAGGCTATTAGTGCACCAGTTGATGTCCCTGCATATAAGTCACTATTATTAAATATCCCTGACAATCTTTTATTTATACGTTTTAATAGTCTTGTAGTTAGTGCTCCTCTAATCCCACCACCATCAAATGTTAAAATCCGGTATCTCTTCATTTAAAACACTCCATAAATTAATAGTTGTTATAATTTATGTATGATACTTTACATTTGATAATTATTATAAAGAAGAACCCAAAATAAAGGTAACAGAACCTCTACTTTGGGCTAAATTTATCTCAACGACACTACTACAATTGGATTAATTACCATCAAGTTTCAAATAGACTATTTTAGTTTAGATAATCACTCACTCTCAGTGCGGCTTTTGCCCCCTCAGCTGCTGAAATAATAATCTGTTTATCTTTAATATCTGTCACATCACCAGCTGCAAATATACCTTTAATGCTAGTCTGATTATTTTTATCTATAATAATTTCATCATGGTCGTTTATTTCAACCTTTTCACATATAAAGCCTGTATTGGGGATTAAACCTATTTCAATAAATACAGCATCTGCCTCAAGTTCCTTTTCACTACCAGTATTTAAGTTCTTAATGACAGCCCCTTGTACTTCACTTTCACCTAAAATTTCAGTTGTCTGATAAGAAGTATAAATTTCAATCTTATCAGATTTTTCTACTTTATCCCGAAGATGTTTATCTCCAGATAAATTTTCTGAGGCTTCCACCAGATAAACTTTACTATCAAGTTTTGCCATATCCAGGGCTGCTTCCAGTCCCGAATTCCCTCCACCTACAACAATAACAGGACATCCGTCATATAAGAATCCATCACAAGTAGCACAATAGCTTACCCCTTTATCCTTTAATTCATTCTCGCCAGGAATCAGAAGTTGGCGTTTTTTACTTCCACTTGCAATTATTACAGCCTCTGTAGTAATTTCTTTTCCACTTCTAACTTTAATAAGATGATGTTCATCTTCATGTATAATATCCTCAACCTCTTCTCCAAATAAAAAATCGACATTATATTCTCTGACATGATTGAGGAAATCCTGAATGAGGTCTGGACCAGTAATACCATATTCAGGTAGATAGTTATCAATAGTATCTGTTTCCAATACCTGGCCACCTATGTCCCTGGATAGCAGGAGTACTTTTAATCCTTTACGTGCTGCATATACAGCAGCAGTCATGCCGGTAGGTCCTGCCCCAATGATTGTTACATCCCATTCATTCTCTTCACAAATTGGTCTATCTATATCTATCATCTGATCAAATTCCCCGGAAGTAAGTTTATCGTTCATATCATCATATCCACCAAGATGATTCCCGTCAATAAAAATTTGGGGAACAGTCTCCTGTTCACTTCTTCTCACCATCTCCTGGTAATTTTCATCTTCATCTGTTACATCATAATCATGATATTCCAAACCCAGACTATCTAACATAGACTTAGCCCTACGGCAATATGGACACCATTCTTTAATATAAATTTCAATTTTCTTATTTGTACTCATTTTAATAACCTCCTTTTAAAGATGCTGGAACTGATTAATCTATAAAAATTCAAGCTATATCACATTGTAAGCAATCATATATAAGCATTTATATTTTTTATAATCTTAAGCTCTCTGAAAGAAAGACTCCTTCTAGATAGCGAAGAGAATAATCCCCTAATAACGCTAAAATAGCAGTAGGTAAGGCCCCTGATAGCATTATCCATGGATCTTCACTGCTTCACTAATATCATGTGTGACAAATATAATTTAGTTTGATTATTAAGATATACGATTTTTTTGTATATATACATTTAATTATGCAAACGTTTAGCTATGTATGTTAGATTTACTTTAGTATATTTTATTTTTTTAGATATTTTAAGAATATTTGACTTAGCTCTTTATCAGGGCTAAAGATATATTCTTTTTTTTCTTCTTTATCCTTGATATTAATAATACTACTATTAAATGATTTCACTGAATTTACTTCCGTACAATAACTATCAAACAAAAAACAAATCTTCTTTTTATCATTTTTATTAATGATTTTTAAATTCAGAACAAGACTATTATTCAAATCATTTGGTTCAAACTTATTTAAACCATCTCCATATTCTCGCCGATTATCCTCAATTATCTTACAGGCTATGTCTGTTAGTAAATAGGCTTTTAATAGTTTGGAATATTCTTCAGACTTTATATAAATACCATGAAATGCTGTTAGATTATATAAATTAACTCCATTAATAACAAATTGAAGACCATTTCTATTAAAAACCTTAGCTAATATAGGGGCTGGGGGTTTATCCTCTATTTTATACCAGGGCCTCCTATTTCTAGTTAGGTAACGTTGATGATAGCCCTGTTCTTCACCATATTTAATATATTTCTTTAAACTCTGATTTTGTTCCTTATTAGCGGCATCCAAAAGAAATACCTTCTTGTCTTCTTCTACCAACTGTTTATAATTATTATTATTTATATAATAATAATCAATATACGATGATCTAGAAATACAGGGTATTAGATATTTATCGTATATCTGATATTCATTCTTTTTACTTTCATTAAACAGAAAAAAATCATTTGCACCTGTGGCTATACCCCTTAACACTTTTGCATATTCAGATAGTCTAACCAAGTTTTGATAATTACTGCTATGTGTTCGTTGGTAATAAAATCTCCATTTTCTTTTATAGTCAAGGTTTTTATTAAGTACTATCGAATCACTATGAGTATATATATTATCATCTAAATTGTCATCAGAGGCAGAATCATCTTTATTTATTATATATCTGTTCTCTTTATTATGCTCTTTGCTCTTATCTTGCATATGGTCTTCTAAACAGAAACTTGATGGCTCATTATAAAAAAGATTTAGAAATTCTTCTTTGTTATTAACATTAATAAACTGAACCTCCGCATTATTGTTATCTTCATTAGAAAATAGTAGGATAGATGATGTCGTATTTACTGCAAACAAATTATAATTTAAAATAATAACATTTCTTAAAAAACCATATTCTTTGATTATTTTCTTTATCTCTTTACCATAATCAGCATTCATAAATTCGGAAGGCACTATGTATGCCATTCTGCCACCTTTTTTTAACTCTGTTATAGATTTTATCAGAAATAGCATACATAGATTTGTAAAACCAGATAAGCTAACATTCATCTTCTCTTCAAATAAAGATAAATATTTATTATTGTTGAATTTTTTATAAATTAAATATGGTGGATTACAGATTATCCCATCATATTGATGGTCAGAATCTAGTTTACTATTCCAATCTAATAGATAGTCTCCATTTTGCAAAAAAATGTTGCTATAGTCACTATATAATGTGTTACATTTCTTAAATAAATTCTCGTCCTTTTCTATACCGTATATTTTGACATGTTTAGAAGATAAATCTTTACTTCCATAATTCAAACTTATAATTGGCTGAAAAAAAGCCCCAAGACCAAGAGCAGGATCCAATATTCTACCTTTATCTCCGGACATAATACCTTTAGCTCTTAAAATCCAGTCTGTCATGAAATTAGCTATATATATGGGTGTAAAAATCTGACCATTATCTTTCCGATAACTAATATTTGTTTTTTGATAATATTTTAATTTTAATTGATTATACTTATCTATCAAATTCAGTTGCCCCTTATATTTTTTAAATTTGTTTTATATTAGTTAAATTCCATATAGTAATAAACTTTCCTGCTTAAATATTGTTAAAATACTAGTAAATGTGGCAAGATAAATACGGTCACTCGTAAAAGTTAATTCATTTTTAGATTTTTTTCGGTATATTTAATTTCTAAGTGCATCTTACAAAACAAGTAGATAAGAACGGGAAAAATAAGAACTGACACTAAACAACTAATTAATGAGATACTAAAAAAAAATAAAGAGAGAGGAAAAAATGAAACAAAGAGAAAACTGGACATCAAAACTTGGATTCATTCTAGCTGCATCAGGTTCTGCTATTGGACTTGGAAACATCTGGAGGTTTCCATATATCACAGGAACAAACGGAGGGGCAGTATTTCTAATTATTTATCTGGCTCTTATTTTTTTGATAGGTTATCCTATTATTATTGCCGGAATGACTATAGGTCGTAAAACCCAAAAGAATCCTATTGGTACATTTAAATCATTAGCACCTGATAGTCCATGGTGGTTAGTAGGATCATTAGGAGTTCTTTCTAGATTTGTAATTTTGAGTTTTTACTCGGTTGTAGCAGGTTGGGGAATGTCATATATTTTTAAGTCATTTACTACTACACC
>JBDNGI010000298.1:0-2946 GCA_041689345.1 Halanaerobiales bacterium | reverse complement strand
CCGTCTGACAATGACCTGGAAAATGACGAGTAATAATCTTCCCTTCCGGCGAAACCCAGATTAAACCTTCAGCACTAGATGCCAGAATAAGCTGTAAAGTATTATCAATCCCAAACTCCCCGATGGCAACACCATCGGCATGGCCAGGTAGATTTAACTTCCAAAGTAAAGACCCATCCTGATCGAACAAATTATATCCAATAAAAAGTTCATCACAACCATCTCCATCTATATCATAGGACATTGGGTAATGACCCATATTAGCGCTTTGATGCCAGAGCAATTTTAAATCATGGGTATAAGCCCAGACATTCCGATATCTATCCTTTATTATAATATTCCTATCAGCACCACAACCTGTCAAATCATAAAAATATATAGAATCAACATTAGTACGATAAAATCCCTCTTTTTCTCCTCTATTACTATGCTGTAAAGGGTTAATCGGTGTTGGTATTTCATACTTTAATTTACCTGTCGTACCCTCTAAAACCTTGAGGCGGAAATCCTTACAGAGGATCACTTCTTGATTACCATCACCATCTATATCATGTATCTGAAAAGGGAGATCATTTGTAACCAGGGCATTCCCTATATTGGGTTCCCCCAATTGCCAAAGGACATTACCCTCTAAATCGAGAGCAGTTAAACAACTAATCTCAGTAAAATCATCTCCTCTCATCCTACGAACATTTTGTACCAATAACATTTCCAATTGCCCATCACTATCAAGATCACCAAACCTGATGCTTTTCCCTACACCAAAACCAGGAGTCACCAGTCTACGCCATAATACCGGTTTAGGCAAACGATTTCTCTCTTTAGCTAACTTTAGATTCCTTTGGTTTTTCTCTTCTGTAAAATAATAAAAAAATTCATCTTCCATACTGACCTCTATCCAATCAAAACGAACCGGGCTATTTGCTGCCAACCCTATTTTACCTTTCATAAAACGGGTATCGTTAACGGATAGTACTATATCATCAAGCTTGATCTTTAAATAGCTGCCTCTGGCAATTATTTTTACATTACGATAATTATCACAGCTAAGCTGACAATCCATCTCAGCCAAAACCTTAAACTGCTGATCATCTCTTCTTATTAATTGAACCGATTTACCCGTATACCAAAAAGCGTAATACTGACGACTGTTCTGATAGCGAAATAAAATTGCCACTGGCCCCTGTATGCTTAAGGTTTTGAATGAACAACTTATTAAGACATCTGCCTAGTCTTCATCTCCAGCCGTAATAGTAGGTAAGCCCTTTTCTTGTAATAAAGACTGTTCAAGAACTTTTCTCTTTTTCTCCCCTTCTACTAATATATTCCAGCCAGAACACTCATTCCTTCTCCAGGAAGAATGATTTGTACTTGGTCTCCAATTACCCATTAATCCCTTTGGTATTTCCATATGATATTCACCCAGAGGAGAACAATCATAGATTAAAGCACCTACCTGGAAAGAATCAAACTCTTCCCTAAAAACTGATATCATATTTTTTACTCCTCAGCTATTAGACTCACTCCCGGAAACAACACAGACAATCAAAATATTTGACAATATTCTGTCTTTTCAAGCTAAAATAGTTTGTACAAAATTTACACGGCTAGTTTGATATGATATAATTATTCTATGGAAATTATTAATTAAATTAAGTTAAACAGACTAGCATCAGCTGTTTCTGTTACACTTTATTTATGTATTTGATTCCTCCTCTCTGCTTAGAAAGAGTCCTGAGGGTTTCTTATAGGGACATCTTATATATTATTATAGTCTCTTTAAGGGACTATATCAAGAGACTATTGATATTTTGTGTTAATATATGGAACATTTCTTTATTACCTATAATTGGAGGCTTATTATGGATTTTGGAATAAAGCTTAAGACATTTAGGAAAAATTTAGGTTTAACTCAAAAAGAATTAGCTAAAGAAATAGGAGTCAAACGAACCACAGTCGCAGGATATGAAACTGAAGGGAAAATGCCGCCATATAACACTCTGATAAAAATAGCAGAAACATTAAACTGCAGTCTTGACCTATTATTGGGGTATGTAAAGGAAGACGGTTCCGAATATAAAGTAGAACAAATAAATCCTAAAATAAAAAAATCTTATGATAAATTAGCTAAAAGAGAAGACTTACAACTCCTTCTTAAAGAAACTGAAGGTCTAAATCCTGATTCAATAAAACGAATAATAAAAATTATTAAGCTAATTAAGGAAGAGAACAACGCTAGAAGTTCTTAAACTCTAGTGAAAATATCCGCCTATGAAAATGAGCAATGAAGAGATTGAAGAAGCTCTTAATTTACACAAGAAAATTACTTTCCTTGATACAGGAGTTGAGCAAAGAATGAAAAGATGTCCCTGGTGTGAAAAAAATGATCTATATATTGATTACCACGACAAAGAGTGGGGAGTACCTGTCTTTGATGACAGGAAACAATTTGAATTTCTCGTCCTTGAATCAGCCCAGGCTGGTCTCAGTTGGCTAACTATTTTAAAAAGAAGAGAAAACTACCGTCAGGCATATGATGATTTTGATCCAATTAAAGTCGCTTCATATGACCAAAACAAAGTTGAAGAATTAGTTAATAATCCTGGAATTATAAGATACAGAAACAAAATTGAAGCATCTATTAATAATGCCAAACACTTCCTGGAAATACAGCAAGAATTCGGCAGCTTCTGCAATTATATCTGGAGGTTTGTTGATTTTAAACCAGTAGTAAATGAATTCAAAAACTTATCTGAAATAACTACTCAAACAAGCCTATCTGAAGAAATAAGTAATGACCTTAAAAAAAAGGGTTTCAAATTCATAGGTCCTACTATTATCTATGCCCATCTACAAGCAGTTGGTATCGTTAATGATCATTTGACATCCTGTTTTCGCTATAAAGAAATTATCAAAAGCTATTAAGTTATTATTATTATTATTACT
>JBDNGI010000297.1:0-2922 GCA_041689345.1 Halanaerobiales bacterium | reverse complement strand
TTATGGTATATTTAGTAAAGAATTGACTTAGAAAGGACTTTAATTATTTATGGGGATATCTATATATTAGAGTAGGAAGTAGGAGGTATGAACATGTTAGATCTTGTGGCCAGAATATATAAAAAGCCCAGGTTAATAGTTGTTGATATTATATTATTAAACTTAGCACTGCTTATTGCTTTCTTTATGCGATTTGATGCTGCCTGGGCAATATACTTACATTATACATATTTCATAGTTATTACAGTAATAGGGTTCATTGCTCTATATTTTTCCAATCTATACAATAAGATGTGGCAATATGCCAGTATCGGAGAATTGTTTTCTATTGTTAAGGTATCTGTAATTATAAATCTGATTATAGTATTATATGTTTTTTTTACCAGGACAAGTCTACCCAGGAGTATTCTGATGATTAATTTTATAGTAGATATCTTCTTGTTTGGGATTTCTAGGTTTGGTCTTCGTCTTTTAAGAGAACACTTAATTGGTACTGAGCAAAGACATATTAGTGCAAGGGTATTAATAGTTGGAGCAGGTGATGCTGCTGAAATTTTGATTAGAGAGATGAATAAACACTCTGAGTTGGGCAGATATATAGTAGGATTAATAGATGATGACCCTGCTAAAAGCAATCTGGAGATACACGGTAAGCAAGTACTTGGTAATAGATATGATATACCGCATTTTATAGAGAAATACAATATTGATGAAATTATTATTGCCATTCCCTCTGCCAGGGGTAAAGAGATCAAGGGTATTTATGAACTAGCTAATCAGGATGATGTTAAGGTAAATATTGTTCCAGGTATGTATGAGATCATAGGTGGTGATGTCAAGCTGAGCCAGCTGAGAGAAGTAAAGGTAGAGGACTTACTGGGTAGAAAGCAGGTTAAGTTGAATAATCAGGTGATAGCTGAACATGTAGAGCAGAAAACAGTATTGGTAACAGGTGCTGGTGGTTCTATTGGTTCTGAACTTTGCCGTCAAATAGCCAGGTTTAATCCCCAAAAATTACTTATGCTAGATATATATGAAAATAATCTATACTTCCTGGATCTGGAGTTGAGGGAAAAGTATCAAGAAATAGAGTTCGATCCTATTATAGCCAGTATTAGGGATAGGGATAAACTTGATTATCTCTTTGCTAAGTATCGACCAGATGTAGTATTTCATGCCGCTGCTCATAAACATGTTCCATTGATGGAACACAATCCGGAAGAGGCTATTAGTAATAATATCTTTGGTACCAGGAACTTAATTGAAGCGGCTGATAAGTTTAATGTAGAGAGATTTGTACTTATTTCTTCAGATAAAGCAGTTAATCCGACAAATGTAATGGGTGCCACTAAAAGGGTAGCTGAGATGTTAATTCAGACTATAGATAAAAAAAGTGAAACAAAGTTCATGGCTGCTAGATTCGGTAATGTGCTGGGCAGCCATGGTAGTGTAATCCCACTCTTTAAAAAACAGATAGCCCAGGGTGGACCAGTGACAGTCTCATAAGGATGTAATCAGATATTTTATGACAATACCTGAAGCTGTACAACTGGTGATCCAGGCTGGTTCAATAGGAACAGGCGGAGAGGTCTTTGTCCTTGATATGGGTGAACCTGTCAAGATACTTGATCTGGCTAAAGACTTGATTAAACTCTCTGGTCTAAAACTTGCTGAAGATATAGATATTGAGATAACAGGCTTAAGGTCTGGAGAAAAGCTCTATGAAGAGCTCTTAAATGATAATGAAGATAATATAGCCACTGATTATGACAGGATCTTTATAACCCGTCTGGGAGAAATAGATCTAATTAAGTTGGAGAAGGCTATGAAAGAATTAAGGTTAGTAGTACGTAATGGAGATACAGCAGGTATTATTAAGCTATTGGTAGAATTAGTAGGTACATATAAGCCTAATCGGGATAACATCCGGGAGATTGTATATGATAGAGAAAAGCTTAGTATTAATGAAGAAGAAATTCAAGCAGCAGAAGAGGTCGCCGTTAGTTCTGAATAGTTAATATTTAATTTATGATATAGTAGATAATGCTATAATTATTGGTTTGGAAAGTAGTTTGTAAGGGTATCTTTAGGTCAATGTTAGTTTAAAAGTAAAATATAAAGAGCAGTAGAATAATTATCCCTATCTTAAGGAAATAGTTCCTCGTGATAGGGATTTTTTCCTAGGATATAATAAGACAAAATCTGACTATTTAGTAATGTTTTTGATTTTTTACTTATCTTTATGCTATAATTAGAAGTAATTACATAGATGCTGTCAAAAAGATTAATATGATGTAGGGTTTGCAGAGAGTGGGAGAGTAGGGCTTTAAAAATGGGGGGTTAAGATTATATTAGAGTATATGACTAGAATTTATAAAAAACCTAGATTGATTATAGTAGATATCATCTTATTAAACCTGGCCTTGATAGTCAGTTTCTTTATGCGTTTTGATGCTCAATGGACTTTATATTTTAATTATTCATATCTTATAGTTGTAACAGTAACAGGGTTAGTTATCTTATATTTCTCCAATCTATATAACAAGATGTGGAAATATGCTAGTATCGGGGAATTATTCTCTGTTGTTAAGGTATCTCTACTTATAAATATCATATTAATACTATATGTCTTTTTCTCCGGGACAAGTTTCCCTAGAAGTACTCTTTTGATTAATTTCCTGGTTGATGTCTTTATATTAGGTGCTTCCAGGTTTGGTCTGCGTCTTTTAAGGGAATATTTAATTGGTACAGAGCATAATCAGATTAATACCAGGGTATTAGTAGTTGGAGCAGGTGATGCTGCTGAAATTTTGATTAGAGAGTTTAATAAACATAATGAGTTGGGCAGGTACATAGTCGGATTAATTGATGATGACCCTGCTAAAAGTAATCTGGAGATCCACGGTAAGAAAGTACTTGGTA
>JBDNGI010000296.1:0-3481 GCA_041689345.1 Halanaerobiales bacterium | reverse complement strand
TGGGCATAGCTATATAATCCTTAAATCTCCCCGGTATTGGTTTCCAAATTTCATGAACAATCCCCAACACTTCATAAGTTTCCCGGACAGAATCAACCAAAATACGGATAGCAGTAAGATCATATATCTCATTAAAATCAATTTCTTTCCTTTTCATTTTCTGGTAAATACTATAAAGGTGTTTTGGACGACCATATATTTCTGCTTCTATATTAGTTTCAGTAAATTTATAGCCTAATATCTCAATTGCTTTTTTAATATCCTTCTCTCTTTGTGCTCTATTAGCGGTAAGCTTTTTTGCAATCTCATAATACATATCAGTATCAAGAAATCTAAAAGAAAGATCCTCTAATTCCCATTTTAACATAGAGATACCTAATCGGTGTGCTAATGGCGCATATATTTCAATAGTTTCAGTAGCCTTTTCAATCTGTTTTTCCCTACTTAAAAATCTCAATGTACGCATATTATGCAAACGGTCGGCTAATTTAATTAAAATCACTCTAATATCTTCTGCCATAGCAATAAACATCTTACGTAGGCTTTCTGCCTGATGTTCTTCTTTTGTCTTAAACTTTAGCCTTGTAAGTTTGGTTACACCATCTACTAAAAGAGCGATTTCTTCACCAAACTCATCTGTAATATCCTTACTGCTTATCTCTGTATCTTCCACAACATCATGTAGAAGAGCACCAGCAATAGATATTATGTCAAGTTCTAATTCAGCTAATATATATGCAACCCCCAGGGGGTGTATGAAAAACGGTTCACCTGAAATTCTATTCTGTCCTTGATGTGCCTTTTCAGCAAAATGATATGCTTTTTTGACAAGTGCAAGATCTGGATCTTCCACATATGTTTTTATCTGTTCTAATAGTTGGTCTAACTCCATAAAATGCCCTTCACTCCTTTAGTAATGCAAAAACATTCTCACCTTTTAATTTATCTCTACCATTCAAAAAAGGAAGTTCTAAAAGAAATCCGATACCCTGTAATTCCCCTCCAAGTTCTTTTACCAGTTTTACTGCTGCAGCAACAGTACCACCTGTAGCCAGTAAATCATCTATTATCAAAACCTTAGCTCCTTCTTTTATAGCATCACTATGTATTTCGATCTTATTACTCCCATACTCAAGATCATAACTCATAGATATAATTTCACCAGGTAATTTACCAGGTTTCCTTATAGGGATAAAACCCTTCTCCATTGCAATTGCCATAGGTGCTCCTATAATAAAACCCCGGGCCTCTATCCCCACTATGTAATCAAAGTCATAGTCTTTATAATAATCTACCATCATATTAATTGCTTCCTGAAAGGCTTCCGGATCTTTCAAGAGTGTTGTTATGTCTTTGAATATAATTCCTTCTTTTGGGAAATCAGGAATATCCCGAATTGTTGTTTTTATATCCATTATTTTACCTCCTATTTATTCATTTCCTCAATTAACATAAATAAATCCCCTGATAGGGCTAGACCTACAAATTGTTTAAATTTAGTCGTAACTTCAATAGTATTATTATAACTGATAGAGTTTGATAAGTCCAGTCTCTCAGTAGGTCTGGGCAGCATTTCAATTCTGTTATCATGTAATTTAAGAAGTCCTAACTCCACAAAAATATCTAGACTCCTATTTATTATTCCTTGATTAGCACTTAGTTTTCCTTCACTACTAATTATACTTTTTAAATTTTCAATGAAAAACTGTTCACTAGATAAAGCCTTAATATACAAAAAAAGTTGTCGTAAATATTTATCAGATGGCAAACTCTTTTTCATTATTTGTCTATTTATTCTTAGTTGTTTTTCTGAATATAGTAAATGAATAGTAGTACTTTCAAGATTTTTACTGCTAAAAAAGTAATTTACATCCCTCATCTCCTTAAGTGAAAATGGTAAAGAAATAAAAATAATATCATTAATCTTAAATTCATTTTTCTTTTCATCAATATTTGCTAATTGTCTAAGCATAGAAGTAGTAAAAAAAATAACCCCTTTACCTAATTCCATAAGCTTATTAAATTTCGCTAAACTTTCCGCTAATAAAATATGCTCATTCTTAAACTTTTCAAGCATTTGATAATATATTTTCAAATCATTAATATATATAGCTATCTTATGGTCTAAGTATAAAAGTTGTTCTATATATCTAAAAAAATCCTGACATCCCCTCTTATCTGCTATTGTACACCCTTTATGATGAAAATAAACAGGGAAATACCCACATTGACTACGAATACTATAATCTTTAAGAGATAACTGTATTTTTTTATTCCCCTGCCATTCATTCAAATCAAGCTGAAAGGCAATATCTATATCATTGTTTTTAATATTTATGATTTTATCACCAAAGCCAAATCCAATACCATCTAGTCCGTTATTCAATGAAAATTTCAAGTGATCTTTATTTTTACCTACCCTATAGGCCTTATTAACTTTTATATTATTTAAGACAAAGTTAGGTCTCGAATTCCCCATTCCATATGGCTCTAGTAAACTTAATTGCTGGTAAAAATCCATTGTGATTTCATCTTGATTTAACAGGGCATCTAGCTTTAATGATGGAATCATATCTTCATTATTCAAACAGCTATCCAAAAAAGAGTTAAAAGATACCCTAAAGTCAGCTAAATTAGCAGGGTCAATAGTCAGACCAGCTGCCATTTTATGTCCGCCAAAACCATCTAGATTACCCGCACATTCACTGAGAGCCTGATATATATTCAAACCATTAATACTACGGCAGGAACCCTTACCAATCCCTTTATCTATAGCAATCAGTATAGTCGGACGGTAATATTTCTCAACCAATTTAGAAGCTACAATACCTATTACACCCTGATGCCAGTTCTCAGAGGTTAATATGATTGCCTTTTCCTTTTCTAAATCAATCTCATTCTCTACCATATCTATGGCTTCATCAAGTATCCTTTGTTCTAAATTCTGTCTTTCTTTATTAATTCTTCTTAATTCATTTACTATTTGATCAGCCTTGCTTGTATCATTTGTAGTTAACAACTCAATACAAGTACTAGGATCACTAACTCTTCCAGCAGCATTTAAGTGGGGTGCTATTATATAGCCAATATGACCTGTTGTAATTTCTTTCTCATTTAATCCTACTTTGTTAATCAATTTCTTCAGGCCAATATTTTCAGTATTATTAATTATTTCCAGACCCTTTTTTACCAGAATTCTATTTTCAGCAGTTAAAGTAACTATATCAGCAACAGTACCTAGTGTTACTACATCCAATAAATCTATTAACTCTTGAGAGATAAATCTTTTATTCTTCTTATATTCTAAGGCTTGACACACTTTAAAAGCCACACCAACACCAGCCAAAAATTTAAATGGATAGGAATCACCTTGGCGATGAGGGTCAATAACAGCAATACTTTCTGGAATATTATTAGAAGGTTGATGATGATCTGTAATAATAACATCAATACCTTTACTATTAGCATATTCAACCTCTTC
>JBDNGI010000295.1:0-4547 GCA_041689345.1 Halanaerobiales bacterium | reverse complement strand
TTTTAACAGGTATTGATACAGGTAGTGGTGCTGATAATGACGGCCTATACCTGGATTATGACGGTTTTAGGGTAGTTGAAGGTAGTGAAACCGCTGATTTATTATCAGAGTATGCCAAATTGTTTAATACTAGTAATGATAATTAATACAACTCATGAATGAATTGCAGCTAAATTTTCTTTTATTTTACGCGATGATAATTTACACCTAAAGGTACTTTGATATTAATGTAGGATATTAGGCCATCGAGGCTGTCACAACAAAATCTTCGGACGTTTTACACCAACTAATGTAGAGATGAAACATTGTTTCAAAATATATTATAAAAGTGGAGGAGATATTTAAATGCAGTACACAGAATTTGGAAATACTGGTATCGAAGTTTCAAAACTAGGTTTTGGTGCTATGAGATTACCGATGGTAGAAATTGATGGAAAGAAAGATGTTGATTATGACAAAGCAGTAGAGATGATCCATGAGGCCTTTAAACTTGGTGTAAACTATATTGATACAGCACCTTATTATTGTGAAAAGAAGAGTGAGATAGCTGTTGGTAAGGCCCTTAAAGGTTGGAGAGATAAGGTTTATCTATCTACTAAAAATCCTATCGAGAATAAATCAGGAGCAGATTGGAGAAAAAGACTAGAAAGCTCTTTAAAGAATTTAGACACTACTCACATTGATTTTTACCATATGTGGGGTATTGGTTGGGAGGCCTATGAGAATAGTATAGATGTTCCTAACGGACCATTAAGTTCTGCTTTTAAGGCCAAAGAGGAAGGGCTCATAAAACATATGTCTTTTTCATTCCATGATGATCCAGAAAATCTTTCTAAGATAATAGATACAGGCCATTTTGAAACAATGCTAGTTCAGTATAATCTACTTGATAGGAGTAATGAGGAAGCCATTGCACATGCCCAGGAAAAAGGGATGGGTGTTGTAGTTATGGGACCAATTGGTGGCGGTAGGTTAGGAGCCCCATCCACTCATTTAAATAATTTGATGGAGGGTTCCAGAAGTACAGTTGAAACTGCTTTAAGATTTGTATTTTCCAATCCTAACATAAATATAGCCCTTTCTGGAATGGAAAATATAGAGATGGTCAGACAAAATGTTGAAATCGCTTCAAATCCAAATCCTTTAAGTGAAAAAGAGTTGGCAGATGTCAAAGCAATGCTAGAAGAGAATAAAAAAATGGCAGAGTTATATTGTACTGGTTGTGAATATTGTCTACCTTGTCCTCAAGGAGTCAAGATTCCTAAGGCCTTTGAATTGATGAACTATCATAGGGTTTATGATTTAACTGATTATGCAAAATCAGAGCTTAATAAACTTATTGAAAGTGAAAAAGAGGAATTTGGGCCAGAAAAATGTGTAGAGTGTGGAATCTGTGAAACAAAATGTCCTCAAAAGATTGAAATCATTAAGCAGTTGAAAGAAACACAGAAGGCATTAGCTTAATTGTAATTAGATTTTTAATAAAATATTTTTTTGTCGAGTAATTAAGTGCTTGTAATATTTTTATATATTAGAATGTAGGGGTGGGCAGCTATAATTAAACAGGCGGCTTGCCTCTTTTACTAGTTAGTTGGGAGTGGTTATAAAGTTGATATTATAAAGGGTTATATTCTGATACAAGTTATGCTAGGTGATATTAACTAGCTTATCAAGACTACTTAATATCATAGTGAAAGTGATGAGTTTTTTGATGTTGATTACTTTATACGGGGGTTATTATGGATAAGAAAAGCTTGTTAGAATTTAAAAAATGAAAAGAGCTGTTGATATATTTAACTTAATTGAAGAACATAGCTATGATAATGAAAACAAGGGATATATAGAGGCTTGTAATCAAGATTGGTCTATGAAAGAGGATATGAGTCTTAGCACTAAAGATATGAATGAAAAGAAATCGATGAATACTCACTTACATATTCTTGAGGCCTATACAAATTTGTATAGGGTTTGGGAAAGTGATCAATTACATAAGAAATTAAAAGAATTAATCGAAGTAACTATAGACTATATTGTTAATAATCGTACTTATCACTTTATTCTATTTATGGATGAATATTGGAATTCTAAGTCTGAAATAATTTCATATGGACATGATATTGAAGGAAGCTGGCTTTTATATGAAGCTGCAGAAGTTCTAGGTGATAAAGGGCTATTGGACAGAGTAGAAGATGTCTCTATTAAAATGGCAGCAGCTACAATTAATGAAGGATTAGCGGAAGATGGCAGCATATATTATGAAAGAGAAGGCGAAGAGTTGGATACCGATAGACATTGGTGGCCCCAGGCTGAGAATGTTGTTGGTTTTGTGAATGCCTATCAATTAACTGGTGAAAATAGGTATTTGGAAGCTGCTTTTAAATGCTGGCAATTTATCGAGAAATATATTGTAGATGATCAACATGGGGAATGGTTTGCTATCTTGAATGATGAGAAAGAACCTTATTCAGCTGAACCGAAAGTAGAGGCCTGGAAGTCTCCATACCATAATGCTAGATGTTGTTTTGAAGTAATTAATAGGCTAGAAAAAATATTAAATAAGGAGAAATTTTAATGAGTCTTACAAAAGAAGATTTTAAAAAAAGACTAGATGCTTTGCTTTATAATTATAAGGAATTAGTAAATAAAAAAAATGAAAAGGTATTAGTAGGTAATGGTATTTTTGATAGATATGAGAACCCAGTATTGACTGATGAACACACTCCTTTATATTGGAGATATGACTTAAATCCTGATTCTAATCCCTATTTGATGGAAAGACTGGGTATAAATGCTGTATTTAATCCAGGTGCGATAGAATTGAATGGTAAATTTTATTTAATCTGTCGTGTAGAAGGTAAAGATAGAAAGTCATTCTTTGCAATAGCTGAGAGTAAAAATGGAATTGATGGTTTTAAGTTCTGGGATAAACCCGTTGTGATGCCAGAGACTGAAGACCGTGATGTGAATGTCTATGATATGAGATTAGTAAAACATGAAGATGGATGGATTTATGGTTTATTCTGTACTGAAAGGAAGGATCCAGATGCACCTGCCGGAGATACGTCAAGTGCTATAGCTCAGTGTGGTATTGCCAGGACCAAAGACTTAAAGGACTGGGAACGACTTGCTGATCTAAAAACTGCTTCTCCACAGCAGAGAAATGTAGTATTACATCCTGAATTTATTGATGGTAAATATGCTTTTTATACAAGACCTCAGGATGGTTTTATAAGTACTGGATCTGGTGGTGGTATAGGTTGGGGATTATCTGATTCTATTGAAAGTGCAGAGATAGATAAAGAAATTGTTGTTGATGGGAAGGTATATCATACAATTAAAGAATTAAAAAATGGCCAGGGACCTGCTCCAATTAAAACTGATAAAGGTTGGCTTCATATTGCTCATGGTGTTCGTAATACGGCTGCTGGCTTGCGTTATGTGCTCTACGCCATAATGACTGATTTAGATCAACCTGAGAAAGTAATCTATCAGCCTGGAGGTTACTTACTAGCACCAAAGGGAGAAGAGCGTATTGGTGATGTTTCTAATGTAGTCTTTACTAATGGTTTAATTACCAGGGATAATGGTGATGTTTATCTATATTATGCCTCTTCAGATACACGGATTCATGTGGCTACAACTACAGTGGACAGGTTGGTAGATTATGTAACAAATACACCTGAAGATCCTTTACATTCATATGATTGTGTACAACAGAGAATTGAATTAATTGAAAAAAACATGAAATTAAAAGATGAATTAGGACTATAATTTAAGATTAAAACATATAGATACACTCTACTTAAGAAAGTAATTTTTTCTGTATGTTTTACTATAATAAGGAGGAAGATATAGTGGATAAAATGCAAAATAATGTATTGGTACAGGTTGGTGTGATTGTAGAAGATATTGAAAAGGTTGCTAAAAATTACGCTGATTTGTTTGGTATGGAAGTACCTGAGCTAATGTTAACTGATCCTCTAGAAACTGCTGAAACAGAGTACCGAGGGGAAAGTACAAAAGCCAGGGCTAAATTGATGTTTTTTGATATGGAATCACTACAGTTAGAATTAATTGAACCAACTGATGAACCGAGTACCTGGAAAGAATTCCTGGATGAACATGGTCAGGGTATTCATCATGTAGCTTTACAGATTAAAGGTATGAAAGAGACTTTAGATCTTATGGAAAGCAAAGGTATGACTCTAGTGCAAAAAGGAGAATATACAGGTGGAAGATATGGCTATATAGATGCAATTCCACAACTTGGCATGATTGTAGAATTATTGGAAAATGACGATTAATAATAAATTATAGCAGGTTATTAAACCATAATAATGATATGCTCCCCTTAAAGTAAAGATTAATCTGTTACTTTAAGGGGAGCATTTTTGTAATGTATATTGGAAGACAATTGAGTTTACTAAATAGTATCTATAGCTTTAGAGTTGATTTAACTGTCAGCTATTTTAAGAATTGTTAGGATATCTTCTGCTGATAATTTTACAAAACTGCCCAGTTTACCATTGTTAGGCCTTTTACACTTT
>JBDNGI010000294.1:0-3140 GCA_041689345.1 Halanaerobiales bacterium | reverse complement strand
TTCACTAAGCTCATTTTAGCTAAAGATTCACCTAACATTAATCTAGTAGCAAGTTGAGCCATATTAATTCCAGTAACTTTACTAACTAGGGGCACAGTTCTGGAGGCACGGGGATTTGCTTCTATAATATAGACCTTCTGATCAGCTATAGCATATTGGATATTCATCAAACCAATAACTTTTAATTCTTTAGCTATTTTTGCTGTATAATCTTCAATTACAGCCATTTGCTGATCGCTAATATTAATAGACGGAATAGAACAAGCGCTATCCCCTGAATGTATTCCAGCTTCCTCAATATGTTCCATCACTGCTGCTACAAAGGTATCCTTGCCATCTGTCAGGGCATCAACTTCCGCTTCTATGGCATTTTCCAGGAATTTATCTATTAAAATTGGATGATCTGGAGAAACCTCGTCAACTGCAGTCTTCACATAGGAATCTAGACTTTCTTAATCATATACTATCTCCATTCCACGACCACCAAGAACATAGGACGGTCTAACCATCAGTGGATAGCCAATTTTTCTAGCTATTTTGCGGGCTTCTTCCATGGAGCGAGCAATATCACTTTCTGGTTGAGGTATCTCTAATTTGGTCATTAAATCACGAAATTGTTCTCTATCTTCAGCAAAATCAATACTTGCTGGTGATGTCCCTAAGATATTAACCCCAGCCTCTTCTAATTCTTCAGCGATATTAAGTGGGGTCTGTCCCCCAAATTGGACAATCATTCCTTCTGGCTTTTCTTTTTCATAGATTCTCAGTACATCTTCCACAGTTAATGGTTCAAAGTATAATTTACTTGATGTATCATAATCAGTTGATACTGTTTCGGGATTACAATTAACCATTATAGAATCATAGTCAAGTTTTTTTAAAATAAAAGAGGCATGTACACAGGCATAATCAAATTCTATACCCTGTCCAATTCTATTAGGTCCACCACCTAGAATCATAATCTTTTTACTATCAGCTGATTTTACTGGATTACCTGTTTTATTATAAGTAGAATAATAGTATTCACCATCAGCTCCACTTACTGGAACACGATCATATTCACTTTTCTTGTTTAATAGATATCTTCCGTCTCGTATGGTTTTTTCTTCTATATCAAGTATTTGAGCAAGATACTTATCTGAAAAACCTAGTTCTTTTGCTTCAATTAAGAGCTTATCTGATAATTTTTTTCCTTTATATTCTATTATCTGCTTTTCAAAATAAACCATTTTCTTCATTTCATGTAAAAACCAATCGTCTATATAAGTTAATTCTTTGATTTCTTCAATACTTATTCCCTGTTGAATAGCATGATAGATCAGGAAAATTCTTTCACTTGAAGGTGAGCTTAAAGCCTTTAATATCTCATCTCTCCCAAGTCCTTGGAATTTTTTGATATTCCCTAGACCATATCTGCCTATTTCCAGTGAGCGTATCGCTTTTTGAAAGGCTTCTATGAAGTTTTTACCAATACTCATAGCCTCACCAACAGCCATCATTTGAGTGCCAAGCTTATCTTCTACCTCAGGGAACTTTTCAAAGGCCCAACGGGCATATTTGACAACAACATAATCCCCAGATGGCTGATACTTGTCCAAAGTACCCTCTTTCCAGTATGGCAACTCATCTAGATTCAGACCAGCTGCTAGTTCAGTAGAGATTCTGGCTATAGGGAAACCCGTCGCTTTAGAAGCCAAGGCTGAAGATCGGGAAGTACGAGGATTCATCTCTATAACAACCATCCGATCATCTTCTGGATTATATGCAAATTGAAAATTAGCACCTCCGATTACACCAATAGCATCTGCTATCCTGTAACTATATTCTTCAATTCTATCCTGAACCTCCTGTGCAACTGTTAGCATCGGGGCAACACAAAAACTATCACCAGTATGTACTCCCATTGGATCAACATTTTCGATAAAACAAATGGAGATTTTTTTACCTTTATTGTCCCTAACCAGCTCTAACTCTAGTTCTTGCCAGCCAATTACAGCCTCTTCAATCAGAACCTGATTAATCATGCTAGCTGCTATGCCACGTTCAGCTATATCTCTTAATTCCTCTACATTATATACCAAACCACCACCTGTGCCGCCCATAGTATAAGCCGGACGCACAACAACAGGATATCCTTGTTCATTTGCTATTCCCTCAGCTTCTTCTACAGAATAAGCAGGCATACTAGGAGGCATAGGCACTCCAAGTTTTTTCATCTCCTCTTTGAAAATAATACGGTCTTCACCACGCTCAATGGCATCTGGTTGAATACCTATTATCTCTACATTATGTTTAGCAAGAATACCTTCTTTATCTAATTCAGATGATAAATTCAAGGCTGTCTGTCCGCCTAGATTAGGCAATAAGGCATCAGGCTTTTCTATCTCTATAATCTTTTCTACTGTTTCCACAGTTAATGGTTCAATATATGTTCTATCTGACATTTCAGGATCAGTCATAATAGTCGCAGGATTAGAATTCACCAAAACTATTTCATAACCCTCTTCCATCAAAGCCTTACATGCTTGTGTCCCTGAATAATCAAATTCACAGCCCTGTCCAATAACTATAGGACCAGAACCAATTATTAATACTTTATGTATATCTTCTCTTCTTGGCATAGCTACTCTCCTCCTATTTAATTCCATTAAATTAATCCTCCACTACGTTCCGGAACTTTTATTATGCTAGCATTTACAGATATTAACCGAACGAACATTAAAAGTGTTCCAGTTTCGACTGAAAGAAAGAAGTTGGTTAACAAATCTTGTCTCACTGAACCCTCTTTTTTTTACGCATGGACGGTTCAGTATCAGGTCATCGAGACCAAGTCACTGCCCTCTTCTTTTTTAAACGCAATGTTGAGGCCAGTATTAGCGAATCGACTTGCTTCAGAACGAAATGCAATGAAGTGAGTTTGATTTGTTACTTCTTGATTGATGAAGAAATTGGGAATTAACACTTTTCTGTAAGTGAGTTAATATCTGTAAATGCGGTCATCAAAAAGGAAATTCCTATAGTATCCAGTTAAATTAATACTATGTACTCTCCCGGGGGTTTAAAAAACAAGACAAACTCTTCTGTACAAGCTCAATATCATTTTGTGTATCCATCTTGATTTTATTTATTAACAATTTGCC
>JBDNGI010000293.1:0-4869 GCA_041689345.1 Halanaerobiales bacterium | reverse complement strand
TGTATATCTTTTATACTTATTCTTTTTTTCCATATCAATTCTCCTTAGGTTTATTGTCGTAATTATATTATACACTATTTAATCTCTACGACAACTATCCTAACACATAGGGATAAGTAAAAAAATAGATTCCTTAATAAATATATTTTAACATCTGTCTCTGAGCGGTCACTTTTGTAAAAGGAGTGCCGTTATTTTTTACAAAAAAATAACCAGCTGTTTCAAGCTGGTAGATCTAATAAATTAACCTATATATTTTATCGAAGAATTTTCTAGCATTTAGTTTTTTCTTTAATAAAATTTTCAACATTGATAAGAGGCATTACTAATGGCGTAACATTCGCATTCTTAGTTATATCAGTTATAGCCGAACGTAAAAACGGGAATAGAATAGCAGTACCATTAGACTCACACATTTCTGAAAACTTAATACTATCCATTTCATTATCTGCCGAAAAGAATCCTGTCATTTTAATAGTTAATTGAAAAGGGAAATTATTATTATTTGCATCTTCCCATATTCTTATTAATATTTGTGTTAAACCCTTGTTTTCCGTTTCATCATTAATTTTGACATTATAGTCAATATCAAAATCAAGTTCTAAAGCTTCTCCAGTATTATCAAACTTCTCATTAAAGTCATAATCAATATTGTTAATTATGTAATCATCAAAATAAAACTTACTTAAGTTATGCTCGTCCATTTGTTAAGCCGCCACCCTTATATTATTATTAGTCGCTTTATATTTTTTTACACCATAATTTAAATTCTTTTTTAATCCATTATCTTTCAATTTATATGAACCTCTAAATTCTTCTGCCAATGGACATTCGTCAATTCCAGCTTTTTTTAATAAATCCAAAAAATCTTTATCTGACATATTATCAACTTTTTCGGAAACTCTTTCAAAGTATTTTTTAACATCCATTCATACCAACCTCCTTCAAAATATCTATGCAATCATGATTTCTTACACATATCTGTATTCCCATTTTAACCATATTTGTAGGATATATACACTCTTCATGTTCTCCTACTGAAAATGAATGTCTTACAGCATCATAATTTTCTACAATATGAACTAAATTAAAAATCAATTTAGTAGTAACTTTCTTTATACCGCCACTTTGACTATATCTATTTCTAATTTTAGAAGTGATTTTTTTAAACTCATCAAAATTATCCGGATCAATCATATCTAACATTTTTTCTGTTGTAATATTAGCTTCTACTGTAGACCATTTATCATATTTTCTTGCTTTAATACACCAATTTTTAGCATGATTAAAATGTCTTTCAAAAAAATATACCCCATCACCTAACCATTCCCAATCTTTTATGGAATCATTAAACGACTTTGTTTCAATAATATTATCTATAACTTCTTTTGTATGACCATGAAAGCATACACATTGATAATCACATAATTCCAAATCTGAATTATTCTCCATAAATATCTTTTCCCTCTTATGTATTATTTTTATGAACATATAGAATATATTAGAATAATAAAAAATAATAAAATGAACTTTTAGTATCGTAACTAAAACTCTAACTTTTTAGAGAACCAACCTGATTTTTTTAAAAAGTATAAATAACCTTGTGTAATATTCTACCATATCTATACATAATTAAAAGTAATGCATAATACATTAATATATTTAAAAGCCGTTAGAACCAATTAGCTATACTTATATAAGTGATAATTACATTAACTTTACAAGAATATGCTCAGGTATAACTATTATTTTATACCGCGTAATACCGTTTAATACCACCTTACATCATATAAGTTCGTTAATCATTTATAAAACTCCTGCAAAACGTATGTTTTTTTATACTTTTTTTAAACAACAACCGCCCCAACTTTTAACGAAACCATTCAACTGGTCGTTGGTGGCTTCCTGAAAAAGAATCTAATCTTTCCAACTGCTGATTATCCAATACTGGCCTGTCAATATCTTCTTCGTGCTTTAATATATCTTCTAGTCCTTTTCTATGTTCAACTAACATTTCTGGATGTAAATTATTTAAAATGATTTTAATTCACTATAAAAAGGATATGGTATTCATCTTATGAAAGAGGTGTGTATCATGCTTAAGGACCGAGGTAATAAAAAATGGACTTCATCTTATATATTTAATGAAGTCTATACCAAAGTCTGTTATTTCTACTTCGCCCTTTTTATTTATTATCAAATTGGAATGATACAAATACTTTATATATTTGTCTATATCTGTATAATTCTTTGCATCTTTCATAAACTTTTGTACAACTAACAAGAAATTTTTAGCAGTCACTTTTTTTGTTCAGTATCTTTCATATAAACCAACACATCTATTTGACTTTTAAAGATTATGCTATATATTCTTTCAAACTTTAACATTTTTTCTAAGTTATGTTGATCTTTCTTCATAGGTTGATTAAAATTCTTTTTTTGTTGTATTGAAGATATATCGAGCATCATTCCATTTGGAAGTTTTAATTTGGCATTCTTAACATTTTTAATATAATCATTCAAATCACTACCGAATCTTATAATAATAAAGATTACTATAAAAGGCCACAGTATGACTTTCAGTAATTCAATTATAAGACTTAATATATCGTAAACATCCATATTATCACTCCTTTTTTTATAAATTCCCTTTTTATTAACAAAGTCCTGCATAAAATAAAAAAAGACCGCCCCAGGTTTCCCCAGAACAGTTACTGTATACCTGTAAGTATTCACTGAAACCGCATAAAATATAAAAAACACCGCTTTCTTTCTGAGAAAACGGTGCTAGATAAGTTATTGATTTTTAGTGTTTCAAGATATTGCGGAAGTTCTTCTGTAGAGGGTAAACAAAAATATCTTTAATAGGAAGAGGTGTTCTGGATTTACCTTTTTGTTCCCACTTCCCTCGACCTTTTGTCTGGCCCACACAGATCCAATTAGCAGCTTTGTAGCAAGTTCCTTTAAAACGCTGTTTTTCAACAAAGGTTTCAAATAAGGCTGGCCTGTAACCATATCTTTTTTCCCAATCATTCGGAACCTGTTTTGCACAAAGGCCTAATATCTTTGAAGCCAGGTTTTTAGAATGAACCCAGGGTAGGATTAAAAAGCGAGCATTATTTACGATGTATTGCAAGTTTTTAGCTCTGGTATCATGATCCCAACCAATCCAGTCATCACGGGCTTTCGTCTTCCAGGCTGCTGAGGAAAAACCAATAGCTCCCACATATCCCTGTGAGGATTGGATGAGATAACGTAGTTGTGCACCTTTTAGCACCGAAAAATCTAGATAATGATAACGATCCATAAACTCATTCCACAGCTTAGTTGTTTCATTGCTTACTGGCTCTAAAACTACTGGCATTAAATGAGAGACAGCTTGAGTAATAGCAGGTTTAGGATCTCCAGCCTTAGTATACTCTGGTGGTTTTATTTTCCCACCAAAATTAGGTGGTGTTTTACGGGAAGGTGGTAGCTTGATAAGTCCTGCTCGATGTAACTTTAACATAGCAACACGACATCCAACTGCTTTTAATTCACCATTTGCTTGAAACCAATTGAATGACGAACAGACCTCCCGAGACAGTGCTGTTCGCGAAGCTTTAGGATGTTCAGCTATAATCGCACGAATGCGTTTTAGATCGTCTAGAGTAAATATACGAGCACGAATAGATACTGGAAAATCTGATTCTTTTAGTGTTATGGTGGATCACCTCCTGTACGCATGTTGTATTGCTGAAGTATTTTTTTAGGAATATTCCAGGGTAAAAGTTCTTGCAGGTTGCGAGGACTCCCGGCATACTCCGCATATTTATCAAGTACATATTTGAGATAGGCAGTAGAGTTTAAGCCATGTTTGGTTGCTGTTTGGATAAATGTCATCATCATGGCAGTGAATGTTCCACTCCATTGAGCATGAACTCCATACCAATTTTTTCGACCTAGAGTTCCAGGTCTTAAAGCTCGCTCTGCTTCATTATTATCCTTGGGTATCCGGTGATCATCAACAAAGGGAGTATAAAGATTCCAATTTGAGATGCCGGAGGTCAAGATTTTAAACTGTTTTTCGTGAAGTGTTGGATCCTGCAGTTGCTTTTTCATTATATCATAAAATTCATTAATAGCTTGTTCTAATTTTTTTTTGAGCAGCATTAAATCGGTCTGGTTTCCCTACAGACTCCAATCTTTTATGATTTAATTTATATAGCTTAGCAATGCGCTCAATCCATTGCTGAGCCCAGCTACTTAGCTCTGGAAAGGATATAGCAGCTTGTTTAAAAAACCGGCGAAAGTGAACCCAGCAGAGAGCATGAGTGAGTTCAGTTTCCTTGACAAACTTACTGTAGGCACTGAAACCATCAGTCATAAGTGCTGCTTGCATATTTGAGCCTAAAGTATCTTTACAAACAGTACTTGAACGAGAAGGATCTACTACAAAGTAGACAATGTTTTGATCAGAGAACACCCATAACCAATAGCGTTTGCGAGACTCTGATTCAACTTCAGTAAAGTTCATCTCTCCAGAAGTATTAAAGTTGTTAAATCTAGTTTCATCAGCATGTAAGTAATCTTCTTGACGTAGGCAGTTTTGAAACAACATGTATAGAGATATTAAGATAGATTGTAATTTTTTAAAAATACCGCTGATAGTTCCAGGGTTAACCACTAATCCTTCCTGAGCCAGCATTAATGTAATTCTATGTAAGGGAATTTGAAACCCATATTTGTAGCTTAATAAATAGGCAATAAATTGATGAGAATACAAGCTTTTAGGAATTATTTTTGGAGGTAGTGGTGCGGTAAGACTAACAGGTAAATTCGTACAATCACAGCTGCGAAATTTTCTCTCGCGTTTATGTTTAACAAGAC
>JBDNGI010000292.1:0-3301 GCA_041689345.1 Halanaerobiales bacterium | reverse complement strand
CTATTTCTATTTTAATAGGATTTTCAATAACATGTTTAACTATTATTGTGACCAGTGATAATAGTTCTATAAAATTATTAAAAGAGAAGAATACAGATGGTAGAAGAATTACCAATTAGAATATCAGTCTATATCAATGGCTCCTTATAATGTTTATTCATATAATTATAGTAGAAATACTACTATTAGTCTTTGTCTTTTTTACAGCATTTATTATACAAATTTTCAAGCATTTTATATTACAGGATATTCTTTTATTTGCTCAGATTAGTCTTTTAATACATATTTTCCTGGTCTTGATTAGGAATATAGCAAATATTTATTTTATTTTCTATCGGGATGATTAGAAAGTCTTAAGCCTGAGAGCTGGGTGAGAGGGAAAAAGCTGCTTCTTTTGAGGATAAAGCAGTTAAAATAGAGGAGATAATTGAAGATGATGATTTTTGATTAAGAAAGAAGATAGCACATCAAATAGAGAAGGCTATGTTAGGGGTATGATGATGTATAAAAAAGATAAGTTACAATTAGAAAGTGCAGTGAATATTTTGTGTGAGAACTTTGATTTCAACGGATTGTATCACTTTACTGATTTTACAAATTTAGGAATGATATTTGAAACAGAGTATCTAAGAAGTAGACAGGAATGCGAAGAGAAACGTATTGAATTTTTGGATGCTGCAGATCAGGAAGTAATACATCATACAGATTATAATGTTAAAAACTGTGTTAGGTTTTATTATAAAGAGAAGACTCCTACATTATACAGAAATGAAGGTATAAAATATAATAATAAGGAACCCCATAGTCCAATACCCGTATATTTATTATTTAATATAGAATTAATATATTTAGACTCTACAATTTTTAGCAACTGCAATGCAGCTTCAAGATTTGCTGAGTTTGGTAATACTTATGAATTTTTTACAAATATGGATTGGGAAAAAATATTTCACCGTGAGTCATTACCATTAGAGGATTGTCCAGAAAAGTGGGATATCATCAGAAAAAGAAATGCTGAATTGTTAAGTTTAGAACCTGTATCATTGGATTATTTAAATAAAATAATCTTTCGAAGCATAACTGATCTAAAGCGAGCAAAAAATGCTTTTGGTAGCAACAGCAAATATGAAGTAAATAATAATTTGTTTAATTGTCATAATCATTATATAATAGATTATAAGATTGATACAAACAGGAGGAGTAAGAGTAAAGATATAATAGTTTCCTTGGAATTTAATAATAATACTTTTGAAAATTACGAACACAAATACCGTTTTATTAATATAAAGAATGGAAAGTGTATAAAAAGTAACCTTGTAACATTTAAAGATAAAATTAATATAAAAAGAAAAGGCACTATATCTGGTCTGCCTAATATAAATCTTAAATTTGAATATTATATTAATGATATATTATGTATAGAAGATTATGTTTAAAATAGTGTAAAAACTTATGGGGGTGTTATTATGTTACATTATATAAAGGGGACGGTTTTTAATACTCCAGCTAAAACTATTGTTAATACTGTGAATTGTGTTGGTGTTATGGGTGCCGGTTTAGCTTTAGAATTTAAACTAAGATATCCTGAAATGTATAATGATTATAAAGATAGATGTAAGGATGATAAAGTATTAGTTGGTAGACCATATATCTATGAACAGTCTAAAGATCTCTGGATATTAAATTTCCCTACTAAAAACCATTGGCGCTATGGTTCTAAAATTGAATGGATTGAAGCCGGATTGAACTATTTTTCTTTGAATTATAAAAAAAGAGATTTAGACTCTATTGCTTTTCCAAAGTTAGGTTGCAATAATGGTGGATTAGAATGGGAAGTAGTGAAAGATGTAATGGAAGGATATTTAAGTGATTTAACTATAGATATTTATATTTGTTTAAATGAAGTAAATGAGGCAGAGGGTACTGAAAGAAAAATGGTTAATTTAATTAATGAAATGGATATTAAAAGATTAATGAAAGAAGTTAATATAAGTATAAAGCAGGTAAGAATAATAGAAAGAAATAAACCTGTCAGCAGATTTTGGCATTTAAGAAATTATAATGGAATAGGAGAAAAAACATACGAGAAAGTATTTAAGTATTTTTATGGTATTGCTAATGATAGATTATCAAACAAATTACAGATGAGTTTACATTTTTAAAAAATATTATAACCGTGACTCTGGCTCTGAACTCTGCCGACAGATAGCCTGATTCCATCCTCAGAGATTGGTGATGCTTGATATCTATGAAAATAATCTTTACTTCCTGGAACTGGAATTAAAAGAAATGTTTAAATCCCTAAAAAAGAATTTTGGGGATTTAATTGAATAAAGGGAGGATTTCACTAGACAGAAAAAACCAGCAGGTCTTGGTGATGCTGTAAGTTATGGTCAAGGGTTTTCAGGTGATCAACCAGTAGTAGTTGCCCTTGGTGATGCTGTTATAGAATCAGATAGTAGAAATAATCCTTTGCTTCGTAGGATGATAAATATTTATGAAGAAAAAGAACCTGCTTTTGTTGTTGCTGTACGGGAAGTAAAACGTGAAGATGTCTCTAAATATGGTGACTTCCATAAACCTATGCGTGAACGCTGGTTAGAAGGTGAAAAGGAAGTTGTAGAGGGTTATCAAGAGATAGTTGAAATAGCCTTAAAAGGCAAAAGGGCTTTACTTGATGGTAACTGGGATTTATTGGGTAGATTGATGAATGAAAACCATCAGATACAGGATAGCTTAAGCTACTCTGGTGAGCAGAATAATAAGCTAATAGAAACAGCTTTAGCCGAAGGGGCTCTGGGAGCCAAATTAGCAGGTGCTGGTGGAGGAGGAACGATAATTGCCTTGACATTAGAACCGGAGAAGACTAAAAAGGCCTTGTTGGAAGCTGGTGCTGAGATGGTACTTGGTCTGGATGCTGGGGCTGAGGGTATTAGTATTGTAGATGAGAGAGTTGAAGATGAGGTAGCTGCTGCAGGGGAGAACTAGCGTCTTTGAATTTATTTTGATACAGATAGGCTTAATAATAATCAAAGCGAGAAGACTCCTCGATGAGATAGCTAGTAGTCGGGAATAACTCGTACTAAGATAAATATTAAGTGAAACAAGGTATTTTAAAGTAGATAGAGAAATATATATTTATAGAGGTATAAAGGTATTAAACATCAGAGAGGTGCCTACTGTGAATAAAAAAGAGGCGTTAAAAGGAAAACTTAATAAAAGTCACCAGGCATTTTTGGATTCTATGATGGGACAGGAAGCATTAACTAATAATAACCCAACACGTTCAAGAAGAGAGATT
>JBDNGI010000291.1:0-4311 GCA_041689345.1 Halanaerobiales bacterium | reverse complement strand
GAACAATTTGCTGTTTGCCGCTTATTCTGACCAGAAATAAAATAATAAAAAAGCTAACTGTTCCCTGGAGAAATGCACTTAAGTATTCCATAAATATCATCTCCATATTCTAATATTAATTAGTTTTTACAAAGAACTTATTATTAATTCGTTATCTTGAACTAATTATTTTAAAAAGCTTAAAAACTTTACAGCTGGTTCTTAAAAAATGTTCATAAAATGTATATGACTACATATATATATTAATGTGATAATCTTTACACAGGACTAACTTTCTTAGTCTTGTAAAATATTTGTATTATTAATTTAAAAAAATTGGAGGCAAGTCAACATGCTTACACCAAGCCTTGAGGATTATTTAGAAGAGATATATCGTTTCTCTATTGAACTAGGATATATTAGGATTACAGATGTGGCTAATAAACTTGACGTTTCACTTCCTTCAGTTAATAAAGCTGTAAAAATCCTTTCTGAAAAAGGGTATCTAGAATATTTACCATATAAGAATATTGATATGACTGGAAAAGGGATTAAATTAGGTAAGTTTCTTGTTGAGAGGAATCATATGTTACAAAATTTTTTAGAAACCATTGGTAGTAAAGCTGATAAAGAAGAAGAAGCTGAAGCTATTGAGCATTATTTATCAAGAGAAACGGTAAATGCGATGACCATGGTAGTTGAATTTTTCAGAAATAATCCTGACATACAACAGCAACTTATTAGTTTTCAAAAAAAAATTAGAAAAACCCAAGATAGTCCCGATAATGTTTAAAATGAGAAACTAAAGATTAAAACTGAGGCTTTTATAAGTAAAGTATAGCAAAAATAGATTTTTAAAGTCATAGAATAGAGAATTCTACATGAAAATCATTAAAAAGGCAGGTATGAAAAAATATTCATTGATTTGTGGAGTGTTAGAGTATAATATATAATTAAAGAACTAAATAACTTATAATGGAGGAGACAATTATGAATGAAAATGCTATAGGTAAGAAAGGTTTTCATCACCTGGCTGTAAAGGTACGAAATTATGAAAGATCTTTGGAATTTTATATTAAAGGTCTGGGGTTAGAGGTGAAATATCAGTGGGGTGAAGTAGGTTCGAGGGCAGCAATGATAGATTTAGGTAATGATAATTATATTGAACTTTTTGAAGGTGGAGATGAAAAAGCTGAAGAAAAATATTACCAACATTTCGCCCTGGCTACAGTTGATTGTGATGGTGCTATTAAGAAAGCAAGGGCAGCAGGTGCTAAAATTACTGATGAACCCTTTGATTTTGATATACAATCAGAGCCGATATATAGAGTTCGAATTGCTTTTTGTAAAGGCCCAGATGATGAAGTAATAGAATTTTTCCAGGAAAGATGAGGGACTGGCTATCTTTGTTATTTTTTAAAGGCTTTTGTTAGACATATGTTTTAATCCTAACAAAAAATATATTTGTAAATATAAATTTATACAATATTATAATTACAGAGTAAAAGTTATGGAAAGGAATGTTGTATAATGTCTTTTAAGATTACCTTTATTGGGGCAGGGAGTATTGGTTTTACTAGACGGTTAGTAAAAAAGGTGATGATCAACTTCTAAGACAGGCGATGATGATGGATCCTTTAGTTGGTGCTGTCTGTAATCCACCTGAGATATGGCAGATGACTGATGAAATGTTGGTGGCTCAGGCAGAATGGCTTCCCCAGTATAAAGAAGCAATAGAAGAGGCTAAAGAAAATTTAAGCAAAGGTGATTTAATTCCTACTAAAGATGGTTACGAGGGTTCTGCTAGATTAAAGGTTAAGAGTGTTGAAGAAATGGCAGAAGATAGAAAAGAAGCGACTAGATTAGCTGATGCATCAGATAAGTCCTGATTTTATTTTAAATGTTACCCCTCCAGCTGTTCACAAAGTAGTTAATTGTATCACAAGTTTGAGGAGGAATTATAATGAAAATAAGGAATTTTTATGAAGAAAGACTGAAAGATTTAGAGGGATGTCATGATGGAGAAAAAATCGTTAACCTCAAACAAATACCTGCTTCTGCGATTAAATGGTACTAAGTTAAACATAAAAAACACCTCCATAAAGATTTTAACTATTTTCACTTTCTGTATAAATTATAAATTAAAGGTCAAAGAAAGTCAAAGAAAGTCAAAGACAATAAAAGCTGATTAAGAACCGAATTATACGTCATTTAATAATCTAGCATAAATAGCTTGAGAAAGCTTAGATTTTTATAGTCAGATAAAGTCAAATAAAAAAAGACCAGAATATTAATAAAATATTCCAGTCTTTTATATATGTTTTATCTCGGTGTAATGTGTAAGGCTTATATTATTGGGAACAATTTATTAAAAACTCATATTATTGGTACCATATGGGTCTTGTTGTGATAGGTATTTTGAAAACTTTTGCTGAGTTTGCTGTACTTCTTGGTTGGAAGCACCCTGGAAACTATAAAACCCGTCTTTGAACATTAGGTTAAATAAGTCCCTTGTAAAACTGTGTGTGTCATTAAGAATAGTCTTTACATCATTGTGTAATTCTGTATGACTTGCTTCGCTAGTAAATGTATTAAAACCATCTGTCAGATATTTTTCTGTGGCTAATATATCATTAAGATAGTCTCGGTCATTCATTTCAGGGCTGCGTACAATATTTTTTTCGGGATTTTTAATCATTTTAGCTTGCTGAGTAGTACTTTGTTGATTTATTTGGTTTGCTTGATATTCATTAAATTGCTGTGATGTTGGTTGGTTAAAATTACGGCTTCTTTGTTGTTGTTGTTGGCCGTATTGACCGTACTGCATATTTTGTAAATTTTCAGTTCCTTGGCTATATTGGTTTTGCCCAGTGGTATATTGGCTTTGTTTATTCTGTTTATAGTCTGGCTGCATATCTTGATTACGTTGATTATTATTTTGGTGATTCATTAATTTATAACCTCCTATGTTAAAATTAATATCATTTGATAATAGAGCTTTTACTTAATAACTTGTGATACTTTTAGATGGATTAACGTGTTGCAAAAGAGTTTTATAATGGTTGGCATGCATTCTTCCTGCTCTATTAATAGTATCTCGTATTTCCTTATCCTGACATTCCTGCGCAAAGTGATTACATTTTTTCATAGCTAATAATTCCCAGGACATGGCATCCTTTAAATAGGCTAAATCCTTGGTTGTAATGTAAGCAGGTGGTCTTGTCATTCTCTGTTGATTTTGAAAATTTTGCTGGTTCTGTTGTGTTGGAGTATATGTTTGTTGCATTTCATTTCACTACCTTTCTATTTTGTTATTATTTATATTATTTGATATAATAGAAATATTATTAGTTCCAATTTGTTCCTAATATACGATTTTGCAGGATAATATACTTAAATATAGAATATTGTAAAATGAACAAGTAATTAAAAACTAGAATTCTATTTAAGATAGTTGATGATATCAATTGGTTTTTATATCTGATAGTAAGGGATGGAAAAAATTAAGTATGATAGTGGAATATATTTATTGGAAATTTTTCTTGAAAATAAAGAAGGAATTACCGTAGGTAAGTTGGGTAAGTTTTTATTTCCAGTAGGTTATTATTATTATGTTGGGACTGCTCAGAATAGATTGCATAGTAGATTAAAACGTCATTTGAGTAAACCTACTTGTAAACTTGGTAATTACTTCCACTGCTTAAAGTGAGAGTATTAGTAACGCTATTGTGATAGTTTTATTACCGTGAAAGATGGATCAGGGAGTGGTATTGATGTCGATAGACAATATGATTAAAGGTTTAAATCCCGAACAAAAAGAAGCAGTTAAATATTTTAATGGACCATTACTTGTTCTTGCAGGAGCAGGAAGTGGTAAAACCAGAGTGTTAACCAGAAGAATAGCTTATATGATAGAAAACTATGGCGTCTACCCATCAAATATTTTGGCTGTTACCTTTACTAATAAAGCAGCCAACGAAATGAAAGAAAGGGTAGCAGCCCTGCTGGGGGAAATTGATGGAAGTATCTGGGTTAGTACTTTTCATTCCTTCTGTGTAAGGGTTTTAAGAAAAGAAATCGAAAAAATAGGTTATAATGATAATTTTGTAATCTATGATACAGCAGATCAGAGAACTCTTATGAAAAATGTCTTAAAAGAAATGAATATTGATATTAAAAAAACTAAACCCCGTGCTATTTTAGCTGGGATTAGTAATGCCAAAAATGAATTAATAGGACCAGAGGAATATCAAAAAAAGACCGGTGATTATTTTATGGAGATAACTGGACAGGCATATGAATTGTATCAAAAAAAATTAAAGGATAATAATG
>JBDNGI010000290.1:0-7518 GCA_041689345.1 Halanaerobiales bacterium | reverse complement strand
ATATAAAAGACTATGAAAGAGTCAAATTTTTAGTAAGAAGAGGAATTAACAAAGTACAAATTCAACATATGACCGGTAGAGGTCGTTCTGTAATAAGTCAATATATTAAAATTATTAACAAGTATTATCCCCAGCTTAACAGGGATGATAAGGAAGATTAGGTTTTTCTAAATAAATAAAAACAATTCAAAACCTAAGAAAAACCGCTTCTATAGGAGGACAAATGTCCTAAATGTAATTTTGATAATATTTTATATCAACCTTTTACTGAACCTGCTAATAGACCCTTAATAAAGTATCTTCCAAATATGATATATACGAGAAGAGTAGGTAAAGCAGTTATAATGGCTCCACTCATTTGCACATTCCATTCAGTTACTTGACTTCCGGCCAGATTAGTTAGGGCAACGGTTATAGGTTGTTGTGAAGGTCTGCTAGTTACTGTTACAGCAAATAAGAATTCATTCCAGATGTTTGTAAACTGCCAAATTATTACCACTACAAAAGCTGGGATCGAAATTGGTAGAAAGATATGTCTATATATACCAAAAATGTTTGCTCCATCTACTTTGGCTGCTTCAATAAGTGCTGTAGGAATTTCAGTATAATAATTACGAAAGATCAATGTAGTTATAGGAATCCCATAAACTACATGTACAAGGATTAATCCTGAAATTGATCCATATAGACCTATAGTTTGCAAGAAATTTACCAATGGTAAAAGAATACTTTGATATGGTATAAACATACCAAATAATATTAAGCCAAAGATTAATTCAGAGCTTTTAAACTTCCATTTTGAAAGAATGTATCCATTTAATGATCCTAAAATGCCGGAAATTAAAGTGGCAGGTATTACTAGATATAAACTATTTAGTAAATTTGGTGATAATTTTTTAAATGCTTTGATAAAACCACCAATTGAAAGTTCTTGTGGTAAGTTCCACATATTTGTAATTGAAACATTATCAAAACTCTTAAAACTTGTGGACAATAACACATACATAGGAAGAAGGAAAAATAAAGCCATAATTACTAAGATTAGATAGTTCTTGTGTTTGTTTTCATTTTTTGTTTTCATTTCAGTCATCCCTTCTTTTTAAATTATTAATTAAATAGGGGATTATTAATAGACCAACCATAATTAGTAATACTATTGCTATACTAGAACCTGTAGAGTAAAGGTTTGACCTAAATGTCGCTTCAAACATATAAATAGCGGGTATATCTGTAACATTATTTGGACCACTTCCGGTCATATTATATATTAATGCAAAGGCTTTTAAAGAAACATGTGCTAGAATAATTACTGCAGATAATGTAATTGGTATTTGCATTGGAAATAGTATTTTGCTGAATATTTGCCATTTTGAGGCACCATCTATTTTAGCGGCTTCAATAATTTGTTCAGGTATACCCCTTAGGCCTGCTAACCACATAGCCATTGTATATCCTGAGAACTGCCAGATAGCAGCAATAATAACAGGAATCAAAGCAATATTAAAATATAAAATAGAAGTAGTGTTTGTAAACCATCGCCATTGAAAAATGTCAAGACCAAATTTTTGAAATAATAAATTTATCCCATAAGGGTTATTAGGCAGGGTGCCTGGAGAAAAAATCCAACGCCAAACAGTTCCTGTTACAACAAAAGAGATGGCCATAGGAAATAGGTAAATATTTTGAAAAATAATACCACCCTTTGGTTTTTCGTTGAGTATAAGTGATAAGAAAATACCAATTAATAAAGATCCTAATATAAATAATAGTGTAAAGTATAAGGTATTCCAAAGATCTGTTTGAAATCTAGGGTCATGAAATAGATTAATATAATTCTTTAATCCTACAAAATCCATTTTACCAGCTAATAATTTACTAAAACTATTCCAATCAATAAATGAAATCTGCAGTGTTTTAAAGATAAATCCATAGACAAATATAGCAACTGCTATAATTGAAGGAGATAAGATAGACAATGAGAGTAATTTTTCTTTAGTTTTATATTTCATATATACAACACCTCCGTAGATACATTGTTGAATTTTTTCTAAAAGTCAATATTATGTACTTATCTTAATAGGAATATTATTTAAAAGGATTATTATAAGCCCCCCTGATGGGGGGCTCTTTCAACAATATTAAAGGTAATCATCTGCAGCTTTTTGAATTTGTGCTACTGCATCTTCAATATTTCTAGTGGTAACAAATTGATTAATGATATCATCCAAAGCAGTTGCAAATCCTTCTGCCGCTGCTGATCCATGAGCAATAGAAGGTGTTAATACACATTCTGCAAAATCATTCATAGAATCAGTTAAGTAAGGATCATATAAATCTTTATTAGCATCTAACCTAGATGGAATAGAGCCTTTTATTGGGTTAAATGTATCTTGACCTGCTACTGATGCAATAGTTTTTAACCAGGCCTTTGCTCCTTCAGGATTAGGGGCATTTTTAGGTAAACCAAAAGTATCAGTTACTACCATAAAGCTACCTCTTGTTCCAGGTACACTTACCCAACCGAATTCTTCTCCTGGTGTCCAACCTAGCGTTTTGAAATAACCCTCAGCCCAGTCACCCATTACATTAAATGCTGCATTGCCTTCAAAGACCCTTTGTGAAGCATCTTGCCAAGTAAGTGCTGCATGGTCTTCATTAACATAATTTAATATTTCAGCAAAAACAACTAAGGATTCTTTAATACCCGGGTCATTAAAGCCTGTTGTACCTTTCCATAAGCCGTTATATTTTATAGGCCCTAAAGTGGCAACCATGATATCTTCAAAAAGGTGAGTGGCTGGCCATTTATTAGTATCACCCAATGCTAATGCGGTAACACCATTAGCATCTAATTTTCGTAATGCTTCGATGAAGGTATAAGTTGAAGTTGGTTCATCAATATTATATTTTTCTAAAATATCTTTGTTGTAAAACATTACATTACCACGATGAACATTAACAGGAATTGAGTAATATTCACCTTTGTAGCCACTCATTTCCAGAATTTGTTGATTGAATTTATCTTTTATTCCCCATTCTTCTAATAAATCAGTGATGGGTTCCATCATACCTGTTTTTACATATGTGTCTACTAATTCTGCTCCACCATGAACTTGGAATGAATCAGGGGGATTTCCACCGACCATTCTTATTTTAAGAACTGCTTTAGCATTTGAACCAGCACCACCGGCGACCGTCGCGTTAATAATTTCTATATCAGGATATTCTTCAGCAAATAAATCATATAATGCTTGTAATCCTTCTTCTTCACCACCACCAGTCCACCAACTAAAAATTTCAACCTGATCCGCAGCAATTGTGAATAGAGATAGAGAAAAAACCATAACTAGTGTTAAAATTAAGCAAATATTACGCTTCATAATTAACCTCCTGTGTTTTTTTATCTCTTTTTATAGAAGTTTATAGACTTATTCAATTCCTCTTCAAAAAAAGAAATTTAAAATATGCAAATATTATTTTTCCCCCCTCCAAGTATCGTATTTACTTATAGTCTTATAGTGAGAAGATTAAAGCCTTTATTATTATAAGTATTCAATATATATTAAGCACTTACCTCTACAAATATTACCAATAATTCTGTAATTTTTTAAGATACTATAGCAATATATTATAGTAAAAAATTACCCCCTGTAAGAACTGGGGGATTCTCCTGTGATTTTTTTGAATACTTTACTGAAATAGTTTGGATCATGATAACCGACTTTTCTAGATATATTTTTTATATGTAGACTAGAATTTTTGAGTAAATTTGCTGCAGCTGATACCCTGATTTCTGTTATATAGTCAATAATGGTTAGATTAAATGTTTCTTTGAATAATTTGCTAAGATATGTTGGGCTTTTCGCTACATGGTCGGCTATCTCGTTTAAATTAATATCATTCTTATAGTTATTTTCTATGTATTTTTTGGCATTTAATATAAACGGATTTATCTTGCCTACTTTAAATTGATGATCGTTTCTTAACAATATTTCTAGGTTTTCTATTAATACATTATATAAATCATCATGGGAATAAGCTTGTGTGATATTTTTTTGATATTTTTTATAATTTGTATTTTCTGGTATTTCACTTGTAAATATTTCATAAAAAAGGCGAAAAATTACAGACATTAGTTCTTGAAAATATTCCTTTGTTTCAGATAATGTTGCTCGATCATTAACGAATTTAAATAAAGTATTAAGGCTTAGTTTTATTTGTTCAAGACTCCTATTTTCTAATGCCTGGAATAGTTTTTTTTCTAAATTCCAAGGGGGTTTAAACATATAGTTTTCATTTATATTAGCGGACATCTTTTTTTTGAGTAATAACTTTTGCATATGTTCTTTCTTACTCCTAGAAAGTTCTTTTAATGCTTTGTTTAAGATATTTAGTATGTCTTTTTTGATAACGGGTTTTAAGAGGTATTCCATAACATTAAGTTTAATAGCTTGTTGTGCATAATTGAAATCATCATATGCTGATATAATTATTATAAGAACTTCGGGTAAAAAGATTTTTATCTCGTCAATAGATTCAATTCCACTGAGACAATCTAATTTAATATCCATGAAAATTATATCAGGTTTAAATTCCCTGGCAAGTTCGATGGAGTTAAGACCATTGCCCGTATGGCAGATAACATCAATTTCTTTAAAATTATTGTTAATTATGTGAGTAATGGCCTTAATAACTAATGGCTCATCGTCAACTATCATTAGTTTGTACATATATTATCCTCCCTTATGTTTATAGTAAAAATAAAAGTAAATAAAAATCTAGTTATAAAACTATTATACTTAACCTGAATTATTCATGAGTCATAACTTACCCTGAAATTTGCTTTTGATTTTTTTTAAAAGATTACAAACTTATATTAACCAATATTTTCCATGAGAAAGACATACTTATCCTATAGTTGTGACTTTAGTGTTTTTTAAATTGTCAAAGTTCATCATTCTATCATTATTCCAACTGCGGAAGCAGCCTTATGTTTTCTAACACTACAACGCAAAATAAAAGCAATGAACATTGACAACCAAATATTAACAAACAAATTTTTGTAGTTCTGCAAGTTTTCTTTTTCTGTGAGATAGATATGCTGCTCTATTTTTGCGCATAATATAGTCTATTTTTTTGATTGCTTTTCTAATAGTCAAAACATTTCTTGTTAAAGAAGCTACAAATAAAACTTTAGCCTGTGGTAGGCTTAAAATTGGAGTTTTTTTTTAAACTTAAGCTGAATTTTAAAAAGAAATAATTGTGCTATAAAAACATAAAGCATATGACGGTTCCAACCAGGCCAGGAACGAGTTTCGTATTGATCCATACCTAATTCACTTTTGCCTGATTCAAATAATTGTTCAATAGGCCAACGCATTATAGCAACACGATTTAGTTCTTTTAAAGGTATGTTTTCAGGGGCATTGCTGATAGCATATCTGATTTTTCCATCTGAATGTTTTCTAATATAGAGCCAGATTTCTTGACCAGGTAAATTGTCGCGACGTTCAATTACTCTTAAACAGGCAATATCAGCTACAACAGGGCCTTTAGAACCTTCATCTAATATGACCTTATGCCATTTTAGAGAAGGATCTTTTGCAATTTTTGCTACTGAAGTAGCTTCAGTAAGTGGTTTTTTCTGAGTAGGTTTTCTCCCTCTACTTTTATAAGGAGGAATACCAACTTCAGGTCTTTCCAGCCAGACCTTTGTATTTGATTTAATATCTGCGAAGTAGTAATGATCTTTTGCTATTCCATCTAAAAATTTTTTGTTGCATCCAAAAGCAGTATCACAGCCGATCCATTTAGCTTCAAAAAGCTCTGTGTTATCTATATTTTCTAAAAGAGTAGATGCAATTTCTGTTTTTGTCATAAAAGTAATATCTTCAGGAACCATGCATTTTTCTAAACGCTCGGCATATTCATCAGAAAACCACTTTTCAGGTATATATAATTGTCTATCTAACAAGCCATAGCCTTTATTACTGGTATAGCCAATAAAAATACCAGCCTGGCAATTTTCAGTTTTGCCAAGTCTGCCACAATATTGCCTGGCAACACCAACAGATTCTTTACCTTTTTTAACGAAATCTGATTCATCTATAGTTATCATACCATCTTCTGATGATACTAAGGGTGCTAGAAGTGATAAGTATTCTTGATGCATAATATCTTCATCCCACTTGCCTTTTTGCATATAGTGTTGCAAATTTCTAACACCCTTTTCGCCGTAAAACTCAAGTGCTATAGGTTCAATGGATTTATTTTCAAGGTCACTCATTAGTCCCTGTAAGTAGGTCAGACTGTGCTTTATTTGATTTACATGGCCGAAACTTTCTTCAAAATTATGATGAAATTGATTCAATTCTATAGGTAGTTGTTTAACATTTTCAGTATTTAATCCAATATCTGATATTATATCTGGATCCCAGTCTATTTCATGATTTAACATCTCTATTTTTCCCCTGAATTCTTGTTTCAGGGTTCGAAAGTCAGCTGAATTAAAGTTGCTTACAAGTTCTTGTCTAAAATTTTTGTTTAATGGATAAAGGTAAACCCCCTTAATATTACCGTGATATTTATATTTGTCTCTATCTTTAGTATAACCTTTGGTTTCTCCAACATAAACCCAGTTTGCAGCCTGATAACTTGTTCCCTGGTAACGGGATAGTTCAATAAATGTTTCGACCAATAAAGGTCTAATGTTATATTTATTAAACCAGTCATCAGCTAATCTATTTAATGTATGTGAAAGGGTATAAGACGCTAAATTACGTACCTTAACCCAGGGAAATATTAAAAAACGATTGTTGTTTACAACTTTATCAAGATGTTTTTTTCTATCTTTAACGGACCAACCAATATATTGATCACGGGATTTTAGTTTAATACTTGCTGAGTTAAAACTTAAAGCAGCGACAGGTCTTGTACGAGATAAGACTAAGTATTTTATTCTTTTACCAAACATTTTTTTATGACCGAGATAATGATATTTGTTAACTAATTCATCCCAGATTATTTCGTCTTCAGTTCCAGAAACCAAATTTATTTCTATTGGTTTTATATCTCTTACAGTACCTTTTATTGTTGTCTTATCAAATATATCCATATACATTTATAACACCCTAATTGTATGGTTTGGATGGTTTCGGAATATTAGGCATGTTAAAACATGAAGAAATAATGTTTTCTTCTCAACAATAGACATAATGGCTTCCGAACCCATCATATTTAATATATCATATTTTGGGCCGAATGTCTAGTGAAATTTTGTTTCGTTGTAGTGATAAGAATTATTAACCTTATTTTCCTCAATGAAAAATTTAAATTCTTTCGTCTTAAAAACATAAGAGCCACTTACTTTCATAAAAAATTTATTAGCATGAAAAAGCCGGTTGTTTTATGCCGCATTATTTTTTACCCAATAGTTATCCCATTCTTCGTTCAACTGAATAGTCTTTAATGCAAGCAAAGCATCGCCACCTTTTCTTGTCCATTGCATAGAAGAGTGTT
>JBDNGI010000289.1:0-9866 GCA_041689345.1 Halanaerobiales bacterium | reverse complement strand
CTTGATTTTAATTATTATACATTGCAGGGTTCAATCTCTGGTGTTTCTTCAAAAATCAATGATCTCTCTATGTCAGGAAAAAGCATAATTTTAAATGAAGGTACAGATTTCGAGATTGATGAGGTAGAGTTAACCCCATGTGCTCTACCAGATCCACATTACTCAATAAAAGCAAAGAGAGTAACAGTATATCCAGAGGATAAAATAATTGCTAAAGGTGTTTGGTTTTATTTTAATGGATATAGGGTATTTTATGTCCCAGCATATACTGTAAAATTTAATAAAATCTCTGGCAAATTTGAGAATCTATCTATCGTTCCTAGTCTAGGTTATAATTCAAGTGATGGCATCTATTTTAAACTAGGCTATCCCTATGAACTAACTGATAGACTAGGGGGTAGCATAGATGCAGAAATAAATCAATATGGTGATAAGTATTTTGAGATGGAAAATACTTATAGAGTAAGTTCTAATCTAGATATACTTAATTCATATTACTATCAAGAGGAAGAAGATGATGGTAAAATTAAGGAGACTAATGAACTTAGTTGGGGATTACATTATAGGAATAATGGTCTTGATATTCGTTCCCTTTATAAACAGGATTATATTATTGATAAAAATATTATAGAAATTGATACAAGATATAAATATCAAAAGTATGACTTTAGGTATTTCAATAAGTTTACTACAAGTGATTTAAGTAATGAGATATATAGTATTAGATATAATAATAGTAGTCCACTACAATTATTGTATAAGAAGGGGTTTGATGTAGATTATCTCCCATACTTCAGCATAGAACAGTTAGAATACAGTTATTCCGGTATTGATATCAAATCTTCACTAGGGATTGGTAAGGTAGCAAATAATAATATTAGCAGTAATAAAGTTCGTTTGAATCTTGGGATAGACAAGAAAATTGAAGTTAATGAAAAATTTGTAGCTAATTTGTATGGGCAGTTAGAGGCTAATTATTATATAAATGATGATAATGTAAACTACTCAGCTGATAATCACTATAATTATTATATGCTAGGATTCAATACAAAAAAGAATAGTGATATAAATGATAAATTAACTATTGATTATAGTCTGGATTATAATTATTCCTGGGAGTCAGGAGAGGCATATCTACCTGAAGATAAAAAAGAATTAAAGGAAATCTTAAATCCGGCTGTTGCTATTACTTATCATTTTCCTGAGTATCAATCATCTTTAAAATTAGATATTCAAGGTAGTTATGAGCTTAATTCCAGGGAGTTAGAAGAACTGAATATTAAGTTGAAAAGACAGCTAGATTGTTATTCATATTATCTAGGATATGATGTAGTTGATGAAGCCTTTGAGCTTGGTATTAAATTTTAGTAAATTTTGTAGAATTGAATATATACTAACAAAAACCCCTTGGCATCCTGTCAAAGGGATTTTTTTAATTATACAACCATTGTTTTATTACTTACTTTCCGAACCCTTGAAAAAAATTAGATTATTTAAATTTGTTTCAGTTTAAATTAAGCAAGATTTCTCAAATTAATTGTAAATTATACTGGACAAGCTCATGACTGTGTGAAAAACTTAGGTGCGAATTATATAGAAGAGATTGATGGTGACCTATATCTTAACAGTGTAGAGTCTCAGGGTGGAAATGTTAGCATTGATGTTGAAGATGGTGATATGATTGATAATAACCCTACGGAGACAGTAGATACCCGTGCTGAGAACGAATTGCTTAAACTCTGGGATGAGATGATGCTACTGGGTGATGATGCTAAAGATAGTGCTGAACAGACTGTAGCGGCCTATGAAAGGATGAAAGAATGAAAGAAAGGGGATATAATATCTATTGGCAGTATCGTCAACGGCAGATAGATGCAGATGGTAATCCTATTCCTAGTAATTCATATTCAGCTGAGGCCAGGATAGGCTTTACAGCTACTGAAAAAGATTATTACCTTAATGATCTGGGATGGACTACTGATCAGCTTAACAATCTGGAGGATAAGATGACTGCTGATTATCATCAATTCCACCAGGATTATGCTAGTATCGGTAATTCATATGATGATAGCTGGGAATATAGATTGGTAGTTTGACAGATACCCCTAATACGATTACTCTTGATGGTCGGAAATGGTCTGAACTAACAAAAGAAGAGAAATTAATGATTATGACTGCTGAAAGAAACGATATAGAGATAGTTTCTGATAATGAAATTAAGATTATTAATGTTGAAGATATCGATATAGAGGCTGAAGGAGACCTTACAGCAGCTGCTAGGGAGCAAATATATCTTGGTTCAGAAAGCGATATCAATGTTAATAGTATTACTGCAGCTGCCGGTGATGTTCGTCTTAAAACTAGCAAGGGAATTTATAATGCAGATGACAGTGCTGTCGTTAGAGTTACTGGACAGGATACAATCCTTGAGGCAGGTCAGAATAGTATTGGTACAGCAGGTAATTCTTTCTTAATTAATATTGGTGAAGGTGTTCTAACTGCTAGGGCTGGGGATAATATCTACCTTGAAACCAGTGATGGTAATGACCTGAATCTTGATACTATTTATGCTGTCCATCATGTTAACCTTGATTCAGCTGGTGGTATCTATAATGCTACCAATCCAAATATGAATATTAGGGCAGAGTCGCTAAACCTGGAAGCTAATGGTTCAATAGGCGAGAATACAGCTGCAGGATTTTTAAAGGTAGGATTGGATCTAACAGGAGTATTAACTGCAAAAGCTGATGATGAAAACAGTGATGAGGATGATTTTTACGATATTTATATTAACAGTCCTCAACACAGCCTTAATACCGGTAAGATTATAGCTAGTGGTGATATTACTATTATTGGTAGTGAAGATATAAATATTGGATCTACTACTGGTGGAATTGAAACACAACTTGGTAATGTTACAATTGATACTGCAAAAGCTATCAAAGATGCAGACTCTGATGAAAATGCTGGTATTACGGCTCAGAATATTACTTTAATAGTAAATGGTTTAAGTCAAAGTACAGCAGAGGGCCAATTTGTAATCGGTACTGCTGATAATGTACTTGAAATTAACACTCTTTCCCTTGGGAACCTGAATGCTGAAGCAGCTGATGGGGCCTTTATTACCGAAACAGAAGGTGATATGCAGCTTTATCCAGAAGATGAACCCTTCTATCTGATAATGGAAAGAGACAGAATGATGTTAACAGATGCATATGTTATTAATTATAATCCAGATTTTATTGTAAACTACTACAGAGCTTGAAGAACTTACTGATAGATATGAAGGTCAAATGCTAACGATGGTTGATATTGAGGGGATTGTTACAGAAATAAACCAGCTATATATTAGCAAAGGTTATATTACAGCAAGGGCAATTCTACCAGCTCAGAAAATTACTGATGCTATTGTAGAAATCCAATTGATTGAGGGTTCTATTGGTAATATTATTTTAGATGGGAATGAGGATACCAGGGATAGCTATTTATTAAAGAGAATCTCTTTTAAGCCAGGAGACCTTATTAAATTGGATAATCTGGAGAAAAATTTATTTAACTTCAATGCCAGTAATGACATTAGACTTCAGGCAGAACTTATGGCAGGGGAAAGTTTTGGAACCACAGACTTAATTCTTAAGGTGACGGAACCTAAAAAAACTCAGATTAGTCTTTTTTGTGACAATACAGGACGTGGTGAGACTGGTCTATATCGCTATGGTTTAAATATTTTAAATAGGAGTTTGTTTGGTTATAGGGACAGCCTAAATTTAGTGCTTTTTGGAGCAGATGGAATGGAGGCTGGATCCCTATCATACAGTATACCCTTTGATAAAGCAGGGGCCAGATTTATTTTAAGTTATAACAAAAATGCTACAGATATTATCTCAGGTTAGTATGAAAATGTGAATATTGAAGGGGATTATGAGGACTATGGGGTAGGGCTTAGTCGACCTTTAATTATCAAGAATGGATTAAAGCTTGATGGAACTCTGGAATATAAAAAGAAGGTATCAGATACTTTTTTTACAAAATTGTACTTTTGAAATATATCAAGTGATTTTTAACCTTCCATAAATGACTATAATGTGATATAATTTGACATGTCATATGTCAGTATTTGGGAGGTATTAGGATTTATGCCTAAGATCAAACAGCTAGATCAAATGCCTAAAATTGTATATCACGGATCAACAACAGAACATCAAGAAAGCTTAAGGAATATTAGTGTTAATAAAGGTAGAATAAAAATTGATTTTGGTCAAGGATTTTATACTACTTCAATAAAAGATCAGGCAATAAGTTGGGCTGAAGGTAAATCTTATTCCCAATATAAACCATTAATGTTGACTTATGAAATTGATTTTGATATAATAAAATTACTAAAAGGAATAAAATTTGTATTTCCTAATGATAAATGGGCAAGAATAATATATAATAATAGAATTGGGCTGGCTAATCCTTTAGGGGGTTTTGACTATACTTATGGACATTTGGCTGATGGAGTAATGACTACTTTATTAGAAGAAATAGAGTCAGGTATCAAATCTTTTGATGATTTTAAGAAAGAAATAATACCTGATTGTAATGAATTTTATTACGATCAGTTAGTATTAAAAACTGCTAGATCAATAAAGATGATCAATCAAATTAATGAGGAGGTGCTATAAATGAGATTAAGTAAAAGACAAAAGGATAGAATAAATGATATTGTTAAAAAGGAGTTATCAAAAAGACAAGATATTACATTAAAAGAAGCACAAATGATAGTTAACAGATCTTCACTTAAAGAGAAATTTGATAAAACACCAGCGTTTGTAGCACATTGTAGTGCTGAGCAATTAGTAGATTTAGTTATAAAAGAATCTGGATTAACTCTAGTATAGATATTGAAGATGCTCAAGGTTATATCCAGGGCACTTTGGGTTTTAAAAAAATTTAATATAATCGTTAAATGGCAGTTTATACTGTCATTTTTTTTTATAATTAAGAATATTTGATAGTTCATTTTATTAAACAAATAAGAATGAAAAATGGAAAAGGATATAATCTTTATCATACGGAAGAAGAATAGGAAGAATTATAGTGTAATTTTGTATTTGTTAAGCATAATATAGAAAAAATAGTAAAAAAATAAAGGAGTTTCAGATAAGAATATACAATACTGTGATTAGAGCGCTTTTACTTATATTTTTAAGTCTTTGAAAATATCAAGTGCTCTAATTTTTCTATTAAGGAAGTGAGTTGATGAAAATTTTTATGAGTATTGTTCTTACCATATCCATGCTATTTATAGTAACAATACAGGCAGTTGCTGTAGAGTATAAACCTGAAATCAGTGGTAATTTTGAGAATGGCAATAAGGCATATATTGATGTATTTGAACTGGAAGATGAGTTCAGTGATGACATTACTGAGGTTGAAGAGGAGATTGATACATATCAATATAATAAAGTATGGTTGAGATTTAAACAGAAGTTAAATAAATCTGATTACTACTATATTAAGGCACAATATAATAATAGGGAATATCAAGAAAGAATTAACTATAATAATATTGCCCTTTATCTATGATTAATTGATTATATATTAAAAATAAAGTATAATAAAAAGTAAAGATATGTAAAGGCAACATGTTCTTAAATAAGTTAGGATAGATATGCTGGTAAAGACTGCTGAGAATAAATTGAAGATGAGTCATATTATGGGAAACTCAGGAGAGGTGAGTATTATGAGAAGGTTTAATGTGACTACGACATGTGTGAAAGACCTGCATTATATGGCTGATATTTCAAAAAAGATGGATGAGATTATTAATATGATTGAATCAGGCTATTATTTTACTATAAATCGCGCCAGGCAAAAAGGGAAGACGACCATACTTAAACTATTGGCTAAGGAACTTTCTGATGAATATTTTGTAATTTCTACAAGTTTTGAAGGTAGGAGTTCGCTATTTGATAGTGAACAGGTTTTTTCGGAGAGGATATTTGATGTATTTGCTAGATCATTTGAATTATATCAGCCTGAGATAGCAAAAAAAATAAAAAGTTATGGTCAGAACTTAAAAAATATGGACGATATAGGAAAGGCTATTAGTAAATTTTGTTATGAAAGTGAAAAAAAGATAGTCTTATTAATTGATGAGGTGGACAAAGCCAGTAATTATTATGTCTTTATGGATTTTTTAGGTTTACTCAGGGAAAAGTACATAGCCCAACAGTCAAATGAAGATGTGACATTTAAAAGCGTAATACTGGCAGGGGTATCAGATATTAAAAGGATTAAAACACATATATCAGAGAGAAGAATAATCACAGGGAAAGAGGCAGAAAATCTTGCTAAATCCCAATATAATAGTCCTTGGAATGTTGCTGAGACCTTTAAAGTAGACCTGGACTTCGATCAGGATGAAATTGAATCATTACTCCTGGATTATTTATCTGAACATCCAGAAGTAGAGATGGAGCTTAAAACAATTGTCCAAATGCTCCATAAGTATACATCAGGATATCCCTATCTGGTCAGTAAAATATGCAAAATAATAGCTGAAGAATTAGATAAAGACTTTTCAGAAAAAGGAATTAAAGAGGCTGTAAACATCTTATTAAATGAGAGTAATACGCTTTTTGATGATTTGATTAAAAATGTGGAAAATAATGAAGAATTATATAATGTAATCTATAGTCTTATTCTTGAGAATGAGACTATACAGTATAATGTTCATGCTTATGATCAGGGTATAATGTATAGTATTTTTAAAAATGATCAGGGGAGATTAGCTATACATAATAAAATATTTGAATTGGTTTTATATAACTATATGATAGCTACAAAGCATAGAGAAGAAATTGGGAAAAGACTAAGTGATTATACAGCAAGGGGTCTTTATGAAAATGAAGATGGAACTCTGGATATAAAAAGGGCACTGCTTAAATATCAGGAATACATGCAGAATGTTTATGGTAAATTTGATAAAGACTTTATAGAGAGACAGGGGAGACTTTTACTATTGGCCTTCTTTAAACCAATAATTAACGGCAGGGGCTTTTATTTTGTTGAAAGTCAGACTGGATTTGAACAGAGGCAGGATTTAGTTATAACATTTAATAATCACAAATACATCATTGAGTTAAAGATCTGGCGGGGAGAAAAGTATCATCAGGAAGGTATAGAACAATTAAACGGTTATCTTGAACTTGAAAATATGTATTATGGGTATCTGGTAATTTATGATAAGAATGAGAATAAGGAATATCGAAGTAAGGAAATTAAGGTGGATAATAAAGATATTTTTGCAGTCTGGGTTTGATTGTGTAATGAGAAATGGTAATTAAAGTTTAGATTAAAATAGCATAAAACATTGAAACTTCTGGAGATGGGATAAAAACCTATCTCTTTTTCTATTGGAAAAATAGATTTTATAAAAAAACTTTTCGAAAAGTCTCTGCTTATATTCCGGTGATTATAATACTTTTTCAAACAGCAGGAACTATTATTTTATTCAAAGTGTGCTGGTAGTTGTCGGTAGTCTTGTATCTGATATATTACCACAGGAAGTAGAATTTTCCAAAATTAAGAGGTTATTATGCTGTTGGGTTATCCATTTCTGAACCTATATATATGTTATATTAAAATAGTTTTTTAAAGATCAGACCATCAATATTTCTTTATATAATGAAATTTTTTAAATGTGTCATGAATATTATTAGTCTGTTAAGAAAACAAAAGAAATGTGGAATCTGAAGAGTTTGAGGATATGACTATTCCGGAAATGTTTTTTGAGTGAGAAGTTGCCTAGGTAATATTTGCAGGAATTATAAAATATTTGTAGAAATGCATTAAGTAGAAATGCATAATATGTAGTCAATAAAAAAGTTGTTATTAATTTAGTTTACTTAAATAAGTATATTAAAGGAGTGAGTTGATGAAAAAGAGTATAGGTATTGTACTTGTTATCTCCATTTTTTTTATTGTAACAATACAGTTATTCGCTGGGGAGTATAGGCCTGAAATAAGTGGTGATTATGAAATAGGGAATAAGACTTATATTGATGTATTTGAGCTAGAAGATGAGGGAATTACTGAGGATGAGCAGTTAATTGATTCATATCTATATAAGAAAATATGGTTAAGATTCAAGCAGAAGTTGGATAAATCTGATTACTATTATATTAAGGTTCAATACAACAATAAGGATTATCAAGAAAAAATCAATTATAATAGTACTGCACTCGATCTGTGGACAAACTATACTTTCAAAATTAATAAACAGTTAAAGAATAAAGTTATGCTGGATTACAGGAATAAGAGGTATGACAATAAAACTGATAATACATATAATCAAATACGCTTAAAATATCAACTAGATCATCAAATCAATGAGGAAAATGATTGTACTTTATATTTACAGAGACAGTGGAAAGATTACCCTGCTGGAGATGATAAAGATAATGTATATGACCGTATCTCTTTATCCTGGGATCGGGATATAAATGATAATTTAACTATAAGTAGTAAAGTTCAATTTGACCAGACTAAATTCAATCCAGTATCTGAAAGTACAGATAAGAACGGTAGGAAGTTTAATATAGGCTTTAAATGGAAATTGTAGTAAAAACAGCCCCTGTTAAAATGACAGGGGCTGTACACTTTTTTTATTCCTTTAATAATTTCCAGCCGTGATATGGACTATTATCATCTACATAGTAAAGATCTATGTCTTTGTTAGTAGTTGTATTTTCTTCTATATAGATAGTTTCTGTACTCTTTCCAAAATAGTCACCACTATCAACTTCTCTATTATTATTTAAGTCTCTTATTGCCACCAGATAATATTCTCCTGGATCTATATCTGTTATGTAATAGCTTCCATTATTCCAAACACCTGGGAGACTTTCGGTAGTAATTTCAGTTCCTTTAATACTGGCTGCAAAAACGTCAGGAAGTGGTAGTGCTGCTCCTCTTAACGCAGCATAGGCGTCTACCAGGCCGTAGCCATAAATTTCATCAGGTCCTTTATCACCCAGATCAACAGCAGTTGTTCTCAATATATTCCTGATATCAGTCCGGCCGCTTGCCTTCAGAAGGGCAGCAATTCCACTAACATAGGGGGTAGCCATAGAGGTTCCAGACATATTATAATAACCATAATCAAAGGACCCATCATCCATATACCCACTAGTACTGATAATATTTTCACCTGGTGCTACCAGTTCCATTTCTGAACCATAAGAGGAAAAGTCTGAAAGTTGATTATCTGAGTTAATAGAGCCGACAGCAATTACCTCTGGAAAGGCAGCAGGATACTTTACACTACCGCCAGAATTACCAGCAGCTGCTACAACTACTATTCCTTGAGCAACAGCCTCCTGTATAGCTTCACGTAAGAGCGGATCTTCGCCACTACCAGCCAGGCTAAGATTAATTATATCTACTCCGTCTTTATCTCCATCTATATCTAATTCCATGACATATTTAATACCTTCAATTATGTCTTTGGTATCTCCAAAATCATTAATTACTCGAATAGGGAGGATATTAACCTTACCAGATACACCAGCGATACCTTGGTTATTATCTGTCGTTGCACCTATAATACCGGCAACATGAGTGCCATGGCTGGGATCCTGGCTCTCGTCAGTTGGGTCGTCATCTGTCATATTATAGGGCAAGTCACCGTCAGCTTGTCCAACAAAATCTGCTCCGCCAGCTATAATTCTATCGGCTAAATCTGGATGATCAGGGATAATTCCTGTGTCTAAAACTGCTACGGTAACGCTATTACTACCTGTAAAATAGTCCCGGGCTCCTTCCAAATTAACCCTGTGGTTTCCCCATTGCTGAGAGTAGTAAGGGTCATTAGGTAT
>JBDNGI010000288.1:0-7133 GCA_041689345.1 Halanaerobiales bacterium | reverse complement strand
ACAGTTTATCGAGGAGCAATTCAATTAAAAATTAAAAGATCTGGAATTAAAACTGTTTAAGGTTTATTTAATACCCCTCTACAAAATCTACAAGATTATCCAGGGGCTGACTGTTTATGTATCGATGTAAATTTTTATTAAAAATTTCAAATCTCCTCTGATCATTTGTAGGTGAACCACCTGATGTATGCGGAGTAATTATTACATTGGGGAGATTCCATAAGGGACTATCCTCCAGCAGTGGCTCAGGATCCGTAACATCAAGTCCAGCACCACCAATCCATTTTTCCCTTAATGCTTTTATAAGTGCATCCTGATTAATTAAAGTTCCTCGCCCAATATTAACCAGGAATCCATGGGATTTCATTTTGCCTAATTTCTGTTCATCAATAATCCCCTTTGTTTTTGCTGTATTTGGTAATGCCAATACAACATAATCTGATTGTGCAAGTACTTTATCAATACCATCTGCATTATAGAGTTCATCTACATATTCCGGAATAATAGTTGGAGTTCGTTTCACAGCCAGGACTTTTGCTCCCCAGGCTTTTGCCCTCCAGGCTACTTCATTACCTATATCTCCTAATCCTATTATTCCTATGGTTGAATCATAGAAATCCCTTGTTCCAAGTCTTCTACTCCATTTCGTTTCCATTTTATTATAGGCATAGTCCTGAAGATTACGATTATATGCAAGAATCATTGCAAAGACATGCTCAGCTATAGGAAGTCCAAAAACACCGCTGGAATTGGTTAACACTATCTCTTTATTACAGTAATTTTCTTTATTAACATAGCGATCTGCCCCGGCACTAGGTAAATGAAGCCATCTTAGATTTTTTGCCATTTGAAGCTGGTCTACCTTAGGCCAGCCAAAAATAATGTTTGCTTTCTGAATCATCCCTATAGTAACTTCATTATTATCTACTACAGTAAGAGCCACCTCTGGAAAACTATCCAGTATCTGCTTTCTATATATTTTTTTCATATCAAAAATTTTATTGGTCATAACTAAAATATCAATTATTTTTTCCATTTAGAAAACCCCCTAGTATTTTATCTAAATATTGATACTTGTTAATATAAAAACATGTTATTTTATTTATATTTTACTATATATTATCAGAAACTGCAATTATTTAGAAGGATTCATAGTGAATTAATGATTCTTAGTTAATAAATAAGACAAATGATCGAAGGTGCATGTCCGAAATTAAAATAAACTTTTAGTACAAAATAATTTTGTTCATGATTTAGATTTTAAAAAAAATGATAGATTTAAATATAAATAGTTATAAAGAAGAAGCAAAATTTTAAAAAAAGAAGCTGAAAAATATTCCATAATTACTCCTAAACCAAATATTAATAATGTTAATGCAAAAGGAAATAGCGAGATAACTCTTGATGTTGAAGTATCTTGGATGGTATACCATTTTAAAACAGCAGATATTGAAATAGTAGATCAAACTGGGGAAAATAGTGTTTTGGAGTATTTGTCGTGATATCAGCGGGAAGGAGTCTGCTCTTTTAAATTATTTGTTACTTCCCGCCAAAAATAAGGAAAAAAACTATTAAGTCTTCTTTCACATTATCACCTTTCTTTAACTGGACACCGCCTTTTACAACTCTTCTTCTGTTCCACCACATCTTGGACATGTCGCGCCGCCAGATACTAGCCGTCTCCAACTAATTTTTAATACTCTCATATTATCAATAACCTCCTCGAGATTCTTTATCGTCTATTAACGATTATACACAAAAAATTGATATGTCTATATTTTCTTTTAAAGAAGTTATATTTCAAAAATTAAATCTTTATCTTGTCCATATCTGCTATGCCTCTAATATAATCAGCTGACCTTTTATATTCCTCAAAGGTCTTTAAATGTTCAATAAATACCGTAGTATTACTACCTAATTTTTCAGATTGCTTTAAGACATTATGATAATCAATGATCCCTGTTCCCGGTAAAGTCTCCTCAATTATACAGGGAAGCCCTGATTTCATAGATACATCCTTAGCATGAATACTCTTTATATATGGTCCCAATTTCTCAAAGCATTCGTTAATAAAGCGAGTACTATACAAATACTTTTTTGGACAATTTATCATATTAGTATAATCAAGATGTACTCCAAATGATTTACGATCTACATCCTTTAATAATTTTAGATATTGATCGGGAGAATCTGGTACCATCCAGGGCATCGGTTCAATCGTATAATAGGTATTCGATGGGTTTACACTATCAATGATATCCCGAATAGAATCTATAATAATAGCGTAAGTATCTTCTTCATAATTATCCTGATAAGCCCCATCCCAAATCTCACCTCTGGAGCCTACAATATTAACACAACAGTTAGCATGCAGTTCGTCTGCTAAGGACAATTGATTTTTACAATACTCCAACGCTTCTTTACTTTCCTTATCATCAGTAGAAATAGGATTTTTCCAGACACCCACTTCTCCTATTATAAGATTATTTTCTTTGATACATCTTAAATAATCTGATTTTTCTTCTTTTGTGGCAGTATAATCAATTGGTGCAATAACTGCAGAATAACCTAACTGATGAACCAACTCCAACCATTCCTGAGGATTACTGTATTCTTTTTCAATTCCTCCGCCAAATCTCATCATATTCACCCTTTCTTAAATTTACTTCAATTCAAATATTTTCTTATTACGACTTCACCTTGTCAGCAAAATAATCAAAGATCATTGTATAAAAAAAGCCTCATCCAAATCTACGATTTGGGTGGGGTCGTTGACTCTCTAAAAACATAAGATAATTTAATCTCCAAATCACTCAAAATACTAACTGTAACTTCATCTTCTTCAAGGTAAACAGCTGGTTTCCCATATGTATTTTCTTCGTTTAGTAAATATACTTCAACAGTCTTTTCACTATAATTAACCAGCCAATATTCTCTGACACCATGTCTTTCATAAAGATCTCTTTTTATTTTTCTATCTCTACTTGCTGAAGAAGCGGAAATAATCTCAATTACCAGGTCAGGAGCTCCCTTACTACCTCTTTTGTCTAGTTTACTCTTATCACATATCACAACAATATCAGGTTGAACTACTGTTCTAATATCTTCGTCATTCTCATCTGCTTCAGGAAATCTTACGTCAAATGGCGCAGAATATACTTCACAATCTTTATCAAATAAAAACATAGAAATTTGTCTAAATAATTCTCCCGATGACTTTTGATGTTGCCGATAAGGAGCAGCTGTCATTATATAAACCTGTCCATTTATCAACTCATACCTTCTCTCATCAGTCCACTTCAAGTAATCACCATATGTATATAAACGGTCTCTTGCGGTTTCCCTAATTATACTATCATTTTTTTCTTTACTCACATTAACACCTCCCATTTTTAATATAAATTCCACCCGAAAACCCTTATTCTTTATCATACAATATATTATATTTTGCTTACTCTTTACTAATTAATAAATTTATTCTATAATATTATATGCCTCGTCTCCATTCGGATACTTATAGTAGTATTCCTCGCCAGAGAAGATATTAAATAAAATGTCAAAATTATATTCTCCACTGGCATAACAACCAAATGGTTAGATTAAAACAACGTCAAAAAGGAGCATCATATACTACGCATTCTTTTTTAGCTTTCTTTTTAAACATAGATATCCCTCTTTAATACATACAATTAAAAACTTACTATCTATATTTATATTTTACTATATTTTGTAATTACTTGCAATTAATAATCCTTAATTCTACCCATTATTAATTTCCATGCTACTTGATTATCTCTGGCGAAATCTTCAGTTGTACCACTCCAGTTTTTTGGTTTACTTCCTGTATAAGACTCAAAACCAAACTGCAAATATATATTTATCGCCTGATAACTCTCTGTCTGTGATGTCAGATAGATAAAATTTTGATAGCCAAGTTCATTAAATATTTGAAGTATCTTAGTAATTAGTGCTTTAGCAATCCCCTTCCCCTGATGATCAGGATGGACAGCTAGCCAGTGTAATCTCTGGTATTTTACTCCAAAATGTTCTCCTTCCCACAATGAAGCAGTAGCGATAATATTACCAGTATCATCTTCTACAAATACACCTTTCTTATACAAGTTGTCTATAGATACTAGAAATTCGTTTCTATAATAATTTTGGGCTTCTTCAATGGTATCAAATTGATCTAGTATTAGATGTAACTTCGCCCAATCAAACTCATAACCCTTCTTATAATAAACATACTTATACCCTGCAGGCAAACTATATTCAGGATATTCTCCAGGATTATTTTTTACCATCAATATTCCAATATACGGTATTGCTGTATCTATCATATTTTAGACCACCAGCTTTCTATTTTTTTATATTGAAGTATTAAAAACCCTAACTACTTAAAGTCAGAGCATTCGCTGCTATAAAATATAAATATTCATCTTTATATACCTCATCTCATTCGGATACTTGTATAGGACGTGATCCTATTAATTCTCTTAGTTCTTTGATATATCCTTTCATAAAACCCTCTTATCTCATAACATAGCACTAAATACCTATACTCTGACTTATCTCCTGATCACTAACTTTATAGATTTCAACCATTACTGTACACCATTATCATCAGTAAGCTCATTATATTATCTCCTAGATTTATTATCTTAAATCTCTTTCCCAATTAGATGGTGTTTGTCAAGGGCAATACGACGATCCAATCAGTAAAAATTACTTAAAAGACTTAAATCCTTCTTAACATTACTTTTTCATAAATTTTTTGATATTACCTTTTTAATGGCATCAAAATTATTCCTTTACCCTGACTACCATCTCTAATTCAACAGGAATATCATCGGGAAGAACCGATGTACCTAGGGCAGAACGTGAATGTCTCCCCTTCTTACCAAAGATTTCTACTAACAATTCTGATGCCCCATTAATTACTTTAGGTTGTTCTAAGAAGTCAGGCATACTATTTACAAAACCTCTAACATTGACAACCTCCTCAATATTATCTAGAGAACCAATCACTGATTTAATAGCTGCAAGAGCATTAATAGCACATACTCTTGCAGCTTCATAGCCCTCTTCTAAAGATACTTCCCGGCCCAATTTCCCAATATGAACAAATACACCATCTTGAATTGGGCCCTGTCCAGAAGTAAAGACCATATTTCCGCTTTGTTTAGCCGGAATATACTCAGCTATTGGTTTCGGTACTTTTGGTAGTTCAATACCTAATTTTTCTAACCTCTTTTCAACTTTCATTGACCTACTCCTTTTGTAGTTTACTTTAATCCAAATTTATTTAAAACTTCCTTTAATCTCTGAATAACTATCTCTTCTTCACCTTCCTGAAGCATATGAGAGTTAATTACAAGTGATCTTCTATTTATCATAATAGCAATCGCTGGTTCGCCTTGATAGAGTTCTTCTGCAACCTCTTCTTTGGTAATTCTACTCTCTTTACCAAAGGTACAGTAAGCCCGTGGCGTAATGGCAGGTTGAGTTAAAGGTTGTGCTCCATAATCTTTCTTCACCTCAATACCTGAGATAGTTTTAAGTCCTGCAACAATAGTAACAATTTGCTTCTGCCATTTTTCCATTCTACTCTGATGGTCTTCTTCTAGATATAATTCAAGGGCTGTCACCAAGCCGATTATTGTTTCTTTATCCAGTTTCATAGGTCTACCGATAGCATGATTAGGATAACCATGAAAACGAGATATATCTATAATTTTCTTTTTCCCTAACATTAACCCAGAAGACTGAGGGCCCCTTATATCCTTACCTCCACTAAAGACAACTATATCTGCCCCCATTTCAGTAAACTTTTTTAAGTTTTCCACTGGTGGTAATTCAGCAGCAGCATCAACTAATACTGGAAGATTATGAGCATGTACTATCTCAATTACTTTATCTAAGGGTAGGGAAGATTCTAACATATCAGACTGTACAAAATAAGCTACAGCAGCTGTTTTTTCTCCAATTGCTGCTTCAAGCTCCCATGGATGTGTATCAATAGCATTCCCTATCTCAACAAATTCAGCACCTACAGTAATCATAGCTTGATCATAAGGGCATCTATGTGATTTCATTACAATAATCTCATTTGCCAGTCCCTCTGTCTTTGGCAAGCTATTTCTAATTCCCAGATCATCACCTGCTATACACGCAGCTGTTGCCAACGCCAGACCAGCAGCTGCTCCAGATGTTATCAACGCCCCTTCCACATCAAGTAAGTTGGCAATATATTTACCTGATTTCTCTAATAATTCCTCTATATCAACAAAATTTTTGGCGGCTTCCGTCATTGCTTCTAATACTATAGGGTTCATCAAAGAACCACTGTATTTAGTATAAGTACCTGCTGCATTTATTATTTTTTTAACTCCTAATTCTTCATAATTAGCCATATAATTTCCCCCATTATTAAACTAATTGCCTTTATACCTTGAGCTTGCTTTAATTATTTCTGTACCATTAATAACGAATTTAGGCGATATTACTTTATCTACTTTAATTAAATTATTATTAGAATCATATAATTTAAATCTTTTATTCTCTATTTTAAACACAGTGAATCTGGCTTTTTTTCCACTTAAACCCTTTTGATAACTTTCTATATCAAGAACCTCTGCTGGGTTTATAGTTACTCCTGCTATTACTTCTTGTAAACTAAGCCCGGCAGCTAACATTTTACTCATAGTGGTTGCTAGGTCCCAGACCGGTCCATTGAGATTTTGTCCATGTAAGTCAGTACTAATTATAAAGGGTTTAAATCCTTTAGCTATTGCTTTTCTTGCCACATTAAAATTAAAACTTGCTGCTCCATGACCTACATCAAATAGGACTCCCCTCTCAACTGCTTCTTTTACTTCTGTAATTATTTGATTATCATCAAAAATACCCCATCTTTTACCATGATAATAGTGTGTCACAATATCTCCCTTAGAAAGGCAAGGGAGAATATCTTCAAGAAGTGGAAGGGGTTCTCCCACATGTACTATAAGGGGTAATTTAGTTTCATTACTTACTTTTTTAGCTAACTTAACTATTTCAAAACCCCATCCTCTAAGAATAACACCACTAGCTCTTATTTTAATTCCTTTAATATAATTAGAAAATAATATTTT
>JBDNGI010000287.1:0-3068 GCA_041689345.1 Halanaerobiales bacterium | reverse complement strand
TTCGTTTTAGGGCCTTTAGGTCATCCTTTAGGACTAAGTTTCAGTGGGAGACAACCTTAAACAGTTCTTGTATGATTTATTTAAATACGGAGTGCTTGTAGTGCAACCTTAAACAGTTCATGTGTGGTCTGTTCAAATACGGAGTGCTTGTAGTGCAAAAAACTCCCGAGGGGCCTGGTCTTTAGGTCATCCTTTAGGGAAACTAAGAACACACTTTATTCGAGCACATGATAAACAAAACGAAGACTTACAGGAATCTTTTAATACAACAGCTAATGGATTAAAGCAGGCGTTTGAAGCACCACAAAAATTTAAAGATGAAATGCTATAATATTCATTAGATATTTAGAGCATTTATCTTCAATCAGATTATTTATATAAAAGCATATATTATACTAAATCTTCTGAAAAATCATATTAATACTCTCAAATATATTAAATGTCAATTTAATTTTTATACTAATCACTTGAAATTAAAAATAAAATATACGAAAGGGATATTATGATGCTTAGTTAAACAACATTAACGGTCCCTCTAACCTTAATATAAAGATAACCGTAGCATTTTTTACTACGGATATCTTTATAATTTTCATCAAGCTAATATATATTATGTGTAATATATATTTCCTTATATATTTTTTGTATAACTACAAGTGCTTTATTCATAATATATTATGAAACTTTATTGGAAACCGAGCACACTCTATAATACCCCTCCCTCCTCTGCGTTTTTCCATACACATATATAATATATCATTTATGTGAATAAGCAACTAATCCTTCAATTGACGCTACATCTTTTTCGGTAGCAACCTTTTGTCCGTCTGAAAAACAGTCCTTGATTTTCTGATATAATTCAGAATTTACCCAGACTACATTATCTATACCGCCATCTCCCTTAAGAAAATTCGAAGAACGAATATAACTTGATGATACCCCTGTTATACCATCATTCTGTTTACCACCAGCCCTGTTAGCCAGCATCTCCCAGGTTTTCCCAGTAGGAGTTGTTGCTTTGGCATCTCGGGACATAATACCAATTCCACCAACTTCCTCTATCCAAAAAGCCAAGTTTTGAAAACAACCACAAGAAGTATGGGGATAATTCCTGACAGAGTGTAGATATACCCGTTTTAATTTGCCACCGGTCATCTCCTTGTATGCCTGATTGCATCCCTCATACTCACCGAGTTTATTATTAATAATTTTCCCCTTAGAAAAAACATCTTTTAATGGTATATTCTTTTCCGATTGCCGTTTATAGGGAACTGAAGATATACCAAAATAAGCTCCAGCTTTTACAGTAAAGTAATTGCGGGAGGCACACATAGGTATTTTGTCAGGAGTAATTATACAGGTGTGTTCCAGAGAAAAAGGTCTGCATTCTGTACATATACAAAATTCATCAGTATTTTCTTCTGTCATTCCTGCAAGTAATTGCTGACGCTCTTTCGTATATTTTTTTACTTTCGTACTTTCTAACTCAATTATATCATCATCAAATATAATTGAAATCCGAATATTCTCCAAGCGGGGATATTTAATCCGAATCCCCCAGTATAAAGTATCAGCGATTATATCTGGATCAGGTATAACCCCATATCCGGTCTTAAGGTTGAAAACACCATCTTTTTTATAAGCAGTAATACCTGATAAGTAATTGAGGGTTTTAATGGCTGTTTTTTCTATAATAGAAGTTAAGTCATCACTTAAATGATCATGGTCCACTTCCACTAAGATACCTATGTTTTCTTCTGGGAAACCGCTAATATTTAATTCTTTTTTCTTAATATTTGCGGCTGATCTTAAACAAAAAAATGAGTTCGGTTGACCTCCCCAGGTTTTACCGATTTCAATTACATTGCCGGCATAAGCCGGATTACAGTATTCCGGGAGGCTAACTATCTCATCTTTATAATATTTCATTCGCAAATTGGGAAAAGATAACCCCCGGGAAATCTGTTCATCAACACTATCAGCCACTATCCGGTTACCATAAGGGAAAGGGAAAGATGATGGAACAATAGCCGGAGCTCCCAATTTCATTAAACCCAGAGCTATAAAATATTTGAGAGGTGGTAAATCCTGATTAATAATCATAAATCCTGGCATATCTTCTTCCAAAAAATGCCCCATCTCATGATCATCACCTGGATCAATTTTCCCCCAGACCAATCCATATCTAACCATTAACTGCAAAAAATATATAGGTGATGTTTCCCGATTCCCTATATAATAAGTATCTTCTATCTCAGGCAAGTCCGTAAATACCAAAAAGTTCTTTTCTTTTAAATTATTTATTAGCTGGCTTTGATCCTCTCCCCCAAGTATTAACACCCAGCCTGCCTTCCATTTGCTGCTGAATACATGTTTTTGTACATTTCGGTCTTTAATAAAATATGCTTCTTTATCTTCAGCTGAAGCTTCATATAATTCGGCAGTTATTAACATCGGTTCCAGAACTTCTTTTATTTTATCAGTCATTTCTATTTGGCGGGACAGTTTATCCAAATCAATTTCTTCTTCACCATAAAAGGTAGTTTTAATCGGCAAAGGAAATTGGGAGCCCGCAAAATTATTTATATTTTTTGGGGAAATATCTAATATCTTTTTTTTAGCTTTTTCCAACATTATAATATTACTCCTTTCCTTAATTTAGCACAAAAAAATAATTATCCCAGTTTTTCCTTAAGCTTTTTCCTAATTTCTATAGCTTTATATTAATTCTCTTTTTGCTCTTCAAAACGTAAAGGTAAATGTCTATCTTCTATTTCTTCAAGAAAACCAAGTTTTCCAACAACACTGCCTACCTCACATTGATGACCAAAACCACAGGTATAACATTGAGAATATCCATCAACTGAAAGAGTATCAATCGTTTCCATTTTACTAAAAATTGTCGCAGAAAACTCCTTGCAAATCTTGTTTTTGATTTGCAAGGAGATGAATACGACAGGTCTTGACCTATAAAAAAGAATAGCCTTCGCCATAACAATATGGAGCTACGTCTTTGACGCTAGAATTAATGGTCTTATCGTCATGTTTGAGACGCACCCATCTTCCTT
>JBDNGI010000286.1:0-5358 GCA_041689345.1 Halanaerobiales bacterium | reverse complement strand
TTTACATATTGTTCCGGACTAGTTGCAGTCGCAGGCTCTTCAGATTCTACCCCACGGTAGACACCCTGCCACTGTTGACTTCACACACCGAACCGGCGAGAACAGCGTGGGTAGGATTTACACCTACTGTTTCCTGTATTTACAAGGCACACCAAGCCTCATCCAAATCTACGATTTGGGTGGGGTAGTTGACTAGAACTAGATTAATAATTTTTCTACTTCCTCAACAGGCAGGGGTTTTGAGAAATAATAACCCTGTATAAAATCACAGTTGTTTTCTTTTAAAAACCTAAGCTGACGTTCATCTTCTATACCCTCAGCTGTGACCTTTAGATTTAGACTATGTCCCATAGCTATTATTGCTCTAACAATCTCCTTATTGCTTTCTTTATCAAACAACTGTTGAATAAAACTCATATCAATTTTAAGGTGATTTAAAGCAAAATCTTTAAGATATTGCAAAGATGAATAACCTGTACCAAAGTCATCTACTGCAATATTTATACCCATTTCCTTAAGAATATTTAATATTTCAATTGTCTTATTGACACTACTGACCATTGCTCGTTCAGTAATCTCTAATTCCAGTAAACCTGGGCGCAAGCCTGTGTTGCTTAGAATCTCCTTAACTATATCAACAAAATTATCCTGCATTAATTGACTTGTAGCAATATTAACTGCTACTTTAACTTCTTTTAAGCCCTTTTCCTGCCAGTAAGCAGCCTGGCTACAAGCTTCTTCCAATACCCATAGTCCAATATCTTTAATCAAGCCATTTTCTTCAGCTATTGGAATAAATTTACCCGGAGAAATTATTCCTTTAACTGGATGAATCCAGCGTATTAAGGCCTCAAGCCCTACTATTTCTTGACCTGTAATATCATACTGGGGCTGATAATAAAGAACAAACTGCTTTTTTTCTAGGGCGATTCTTAAGGCATTGTCTAGATTAATATCTTCAATTAATTTATCATTCATTTCTGGATTATAAAACTGATAATCACTATCGGAATTATCTATTGCTCTATGTAATGCTAGACTAGAATTTTTTAGCAAAGTATCCTCATCACTTCCATTTTCAGGATATACTGCAATACCCATACTAGAAGTAACATAAAAACTTATTTCTTCAATCTCCCACTGCTTATTTATTATTAATGATATTTTACGGATAAAATGATAAATATCCTTAACCTGCTTAATTTCAGTTAATAGGATAACAAATTGAGCCCCTAACCAGGAATATACCTTAACATTATTAGAAATATTTTTTAGCTCATTAGCAAGTAAAGATAAGAGCCTGTCTCCATTTGCATGTCCCATTGAATCAACTATTCTATTATATTGATCTATATTTAAAGTAATAACTGCAAATCTTTCCTTATTAGTTTCAGCATGGAAGCATAATACCCTTAGAAAATCATCCAAAGACTTCCTATTTGGCAGACCAGTCCTGCTATCATAGTATGTTACGTGATTAAGGGTATCCATCATTGTATTAAAGCCTTTAGATGCCTGGCCAATTTCATCTTTTCTTTTAGTACTTGCTCTTACTGACAAATCACCATTTGCCGCCTTAACAAACACCTCTTTTAGCCCAATTATTGGTCCCGAAATACTTCTGGATATGAGATAACTTAGTAATAATGATAAAATAATGCCTATCAACCCTATTATAATTAATTTCCGGACTGCCCCATAAATATAATTATCAACTAATTCTTTTGATACCTGAGCCACAAAATACCACTCTGGCAGTGCATTTATTCGTTGAAAGTAAACTGAAATATTTTTGTTTTCCTTTTTATAAAAAAACGAACTCTTTTCTTTGGAATTTATTAATAATACTTTATCTGCCAGATTTTCTGTAATATTACTGGAAGGCTTAAAAATATTCTCTTTCATTATAAAGCTTTTTTCAGGATGGGTAACTATGTCCCCTTTTATATTAACTATAAATGAAATAGCATCCCGGAAATCTAATTGAAAGTTATTAACAAAATTTGATAATATTTCAAGCTTTATTGTAGCACCCATAAGTCCAATAACCTGATCTTCTTTTTTTATTGGTGCTGCCACAACTATAATATCTTCACCTGAAACCTTTGATACTACAGGTTGAGAAATAATACTATTTCCTTCCATAACCAGCCCGAAATAAGGCCTGTCTGCTATACTCCCTTTCACGTCCGCCGTAGAGTGAAAATCACCTTCACTATCAGCTATAAAGAATAAATTATACTGGTCATGCTTTCTTTGTTCCTCTTTTAAGTAATCATCTATTTCCTCCCATTTAAGCTCTTTAACTAATGGGTTTTCTGAATACACCTCTAAATCAGTCTCTCTTTCCTCTAACCATTTACTAATTACTGTTTCATACAACTCTACAGTTTGAGAACCATGTTGATTTAAAAGATCAGTTAAATAAGTGTTAGATAGTTGAGCCGAAAGACTGATGAGGAGTATAGTGATAAATCCAGTTACAAGTAATATTAGTACCATTATCTTAATCTTTAAACTTCTCTGTACAAATATAAGCATTCTTATCCCCCATACATATCCCCACTTCAAGTAAATAAATTGGCCTACTACACCTATATATATATTTCTACTGAATTGCTTGAAATCCTCTTATTAAACTACCTGAAATTAACAAAAATCCTTTACTATGAATAAAATAAGAGTTGAGGTGATAAAAAATGTTAGAAAAATCTCCCTTTCGTCAGTATGTAATAGGCACAGAGACCCAAGTCCCTTTAGCTAGTAATAAATTAGTAAAATATATCAACTTTGATAATGCTGCTACCACCCCTCCTTTGAAATCAGTTTTAGCTGCTATTACCGAATTTGCCCCCTGGTATTCATCTATACATAGGGGTAAAGGCTATAAATCACTGCTTACAACTCAACTATATGAAGATTCACGTTCTATAATTACAGACTTTGTTAACGCAGATATTGATTATAATACAGTAATCTATGTAAAAAATACAACAGAGGCCATCAATAAATTATCTTACCGTTTATGTCAGAGAGAGAATAAAGAGGAGGATTGTGTTGTTCTATCTACTGATATGGAACACCACTCTAATGACTTACCCTGGCGTGATAAGTTTAAAGTCGATTACATAGAAATAAATCAAAAAGGACTATTGTCTCTAGAAAACCTGGAGTCAAAATTAATTGAATATCAAGGGAAGGTGAGACTGGTAACTGTAACAGGTGCCTCTAATGTAACCGGCTACATAAATCCAATATCTAAAATTGCAGGCTTATGTCATCAATATAAAGCTAAAATCTTGCTAGATGGAGCACAATTACTTCCACATCAACCCTTCAATATGCAGAATGAAAATATAGATTTCCTGGTTTTTTCTGCCCATAAGATGTATGCTCCTTTTGGCATGGGTGTTCTTATCGGGCTAAAAGATTTTTTTGAACAGGGGGCACCTGAATATCAAGGTGGAGGTACTGTTCAAATAGTTACACACAAAAGTGTTTATTGGGATAATCCCCCCCAAAAAGAAGAAGCAGGAACACCTAATATCATGGGAGTAATAGCCTTAGCTGAATCTATAAAGAAGATAAGCGAAGTAGGAATGAAGAATATTGCAGAATATGAAGCTGATTTGACAACATATACCATGAAAAAACTTAGACAAATCCCTCAAATAACCCTATATAATGATCATAATGAAAGCGAAAAAGTCTCAATTATACCCTTTAATATCCAGGGAATGAGCCATGAGGAAGTCGCTGATATACTTGCCCAGAAATACGGGATAGCAGTACGTAATGGCTGTTTCTGTGCCCAACCCTATATACAAAAATTACTAAAAGTATCTGATAGAGAGATAAATAGACACATTCGAAACCCTAAATCATTACATCCCGGTCTGGTACGTATCAGTTTTGCTATGTATAATCAGCAGGAGGAAGTGGATTATTTGATTACTGCCCTTGAAGAAATAATTGGAACTCTATAATTAATTCGATTTCTCTAATAATTCTATAAGAATATTAATATTTATGCATCAAAAATAATACAAATAATTTTGCTACAATTTGAACAATAATTTGTCATTTGTCTTCCATATTTATCACTGCATCCTTTAAGCCATTTGTCTCTTTTACCATAAGAAATGGATAAAGAAAAATAGTTACTAACGAGATTATTATAATTAAAACTATCAAAATTTTATCATATAAGGTTAATAATTTTACAATTTTCATCTGTATCTCCTTCTTTACGTCTATACCAAGTCAATTAATTTAACGTAAATGCCCCTATTGTGACCACACTCTGGTTAAGATTAAAGAACGTAAAGAGTTTAATATCTATAAATGCAAGAATGATGACTGTGTGTAAATTATACATTATATCACAAACGGTATCAACTAGTTCAATTTCCCCATGCCAGTTAAAAAATTAAGTTAAATTATATACTTTTACAAACTTATCTTTAATAAATATTCTAATTTGTTTATTGGTATAACCCTATACAAGAAGCGGCAGGACCCACCTAATATTATAGGTGTTATAGGTGTTATAGGTGTTATAGGTGTTATAGGTGTTATAGGTGTTATAGGTGTTATAGGTGTTATAGGTGTTATAGGTGTTATAGGTGAACCTCTAAAAATGTATAAAAAAACAATACACAGCAAGAATAATAACTATGAGAAAAACAAAAAATTGGAGGGTTTGCTTTGAATAATCAAGAAAACAATATTACAAAAGATAAAAAGATGAATATACTACTTTTTAGTGGGAATTATGACAAGGCATTGGCTGCACTGATATTAGCAGATACAGCTCGCAGTATAGATATGCCTGTCACCATGTTTTGCGCTTTCTGGGGACTATGTCTTTTGCGTGATCCAGAGACCTTTACAACAGAAGATGAAAGCAATTTCGAGAAGATGTTTGGAATGATGACTCCAAAAGGCCCTAATGAGCTACCTCTATCTAAAATGAATATGAGCGGTCTGGGCAAAATGATGTTGGAGAAGATGATGGATGATGATGATACACCAAAATTATATGACTTCTTAAAAGAAGCACGTGATAAGGGAGTTAATTTTTATGGTTGTAAACTTTCCGTAGAAACTATGGGTATCCATAAAGAAGAACTGCTGCCTGAGGTAGAGATCCTGACAGCAGAGGATTATTTAAAGGATGCATTACAGTCAGATATCCAGTTGTTCATCTGATAGCTCTCACAAACTATCTCCCTTTCCAGTAGATACTATTCGACCCAAAGAATTTATGATTCCACCAATACACTGCCTACAATCAGCAGCCTTTTCTTCTATACATATTTTAGCTGGATAGATCTGATAAAGTGGGCGGTATTTTGA
>JBDNGI010000285.1:0-16271 GCA_041689345.1 Halanaerobiales bacterium | reverse complement strand
GGTAAATATAGATGCTGAGTTAATAGAGTATAATCAGGGTATGGAAATCTCTGAAATTAATAATGGTTCTATTTTTTGTACTTGTTTGTCAGGCTCTTTTGTTAAGAATGTCATTGAGCTATCAAAGCTATCACTGGATTTTTTATTGGTTGAAAGTTCAGGAATGGCACGGCCGGCTAGAGTCGGTACTATCATAGATCAAGTAAATAAACTTAAAAGTCAAGCGATTGATTATCAGGGAATGATTACTGTAGTAGATGCCTCTACTTATCTTCAATTAGTTCAGTCAGTAAATGCTGTTCAAGAACAGGTTGCCTATAGTGATCTGGTAATTATTAATAAAATTGATCTGGTAGATGACACTACTATCTCAGATGTCGAGAAGAGTATTTTATTTCTTAATCCTACTGTCCGAATAATTAAAACTAATTATACAGAAGTTGACGGTATTTTAGATGATAATTATTACCTTGAAAGTTATAAAGATCGTCAGCCGCTCTTAGAATGTCAGCAAGATAAAGGGATGTATAAGGTACTTCTTAGATTCAATGATAAGCTATCAAAGGAAGACTTTAGTAGATTTTTAGAGAAAGTTATTTCTAATACTTATCGTATTAAAGGGCTAGTACAATTAGCTAATGATAAAGTTGCTCACATTGATTGTGCTGGAGATGAGCTGGGAATTAAGATTTTAGAGGATTATAACAAAGTACTTGGAGAATCCCAGCTGATTTTTATCAGTGATAACAAAAGATTAAAGAAAGTTGTTAGAGATCATTGGATTGATAATTTTACAATAGATTTTAATATAGATTAATATCATTATATCAAGGGTATAAGTTAGCAAATTGCTTAGATTAGAAATTTATGCTATAATACAGTCATTGGATATACTAGGATAAAGTATACAAGCTGAATTTTTAAAATAATGGTTCTTCTCCAAATTAGTTGGTGAAAAAAGTCCGAGTATTTTGCTATTTACTTCATTCATGAAAAAGTCTAAACCCCAATTACTCCTTCAATTAAGAAGCAACAAAATCAAACTCACTATCGTTCAAACAAGATTTTGTTAACCAGCTTCTTGCTTTCAGTCGTAACTGGAGACTTTTTGAAATCATTCAGTTAAACAGCAAAATATCTAGGTATATTACTAACGGTTATGGAGATGATCCAAAATAATTAATTGATAATTAAATAAAAGTTCCAATAAAGGTTTCCTTTATAGAATTAATAGGGAAAGCGGTGAAAATCCGTTGCTGTAGTCGCAGCTGTAACAGTCGGTATTATAGATTTACCCACTGCATTAATGTGGGAAGGGTAAATATAATAGAGACTGAAGCCAGAAGACCTGCCTTTATTGTATACTTCATCTTACGTCCGACTCAGAGGTAGTTGAGGAAAACTTATTTAAATTTATATTAAGACGGTTTAAGTGAACTATTTTTAAATAGCTCTCTTAATTTACGATAAATATTAGACGTTATATAAATATATATTTATTAATAGAGTTTCCGACTGCCTTTAGGCAGTTTTTTTTATGCTTAGGAATATATCTATTCAAAGATTGTGGAAGGGGATTTTTTATCATGAAGGGGAAAATTCATGTCTATACAGGTAATGGAAAAGGTAAGACTACATCAGCTATTGGTCTGTCTATTAGAGCAATTGGAGCAGGATTTAAGGTTTTTTTCGGACAATTTAACAAAAGTGGTAAGTATAGTGAAATCAAAACACTAAAGAAATTAGATAACATAGTTATTAAACAATATGGATTAGGTTCTTTTATAAGAAATGAAGCTAGTAAAGAAGATGTTGAAGCCGCTCGAAGAGGGCTTGAAGAAATAAGTGATATTCTAAAATCAGGTGAGTATCAGCTTGTAGTTATGGATGAGGCCAATATAGCAATTTATTATAAATTATTTTCTGTTGAAGAGCTCTTATCTGTCTTAAAAAATAAAGCAGAAGAAGTTGAAGTTGTAATAACTGGTAGATATGCTGATCAGAGATTAATAGAAGAGGCTGATTTAGTAACAAGAATGGAAGAAGTTAAACATTACTATCAGCAGGATGTTCCGGCCAGATTAGGTATTGAAAAATGATTTAAAGAATATTTTACTCAGTAATTTGATCTCTAGGAGGTAAGCCAGCAATAAATCCTATTCCTAGGAAGATGATAAATAAAGAAGGTGTATTGGCAAATTGAAGGGGGATGAAAACTAAATTATGAATCGAATAGTAATTGCAGGGACTCAAAGTGGTGTCGGCAAAACAACTATAGCTATCGGCTTAATGGCAGCTTTAGTAAATAAGGGGTATAAAGTCCAGCCATTTAAGGTAGGACCAGATTATATCGACCCTGGGTTTCATTCTCTAGTTACAGGAATTAAATCCAGGAATTTAGATAGTTATTTTCTGGGTGAAGATGGAGTAAAAGAAGTTTTCATGAACTCTGCTGAAAAGGCTGATATATCAATAATTGAAGGAGTTATGGGTCTTTTTGATGGAAAAGGCAAAAAAGGTATAAGTAGTACCGCTCAGATTGCCAAAATATTAAATGCACCTGTAATTTTAGTTATAGATGCTAAAAAGCTTGCCCAGAGTGGAGCTGCTATAGCATATGGATATAAGAACTACGATCCTGAATTAAATGTTAAAGGAATAATTTTAAATAACATAGCCAGTCAAGGCCACTATCAGATGATTAAAACTCCCATAGAAGAAAAGGTTGGCATAAAAGTAATTGGTTATTTACCTAAAAATATTCAATTACAATTACCGGAACGGCACCTAGGTTTAGTCCCTACCCAGGAAAGTAAGAAATTAAAATATTTTTTTAAAGAATTAACTAAAGAGATAAGCAGCTATATTGATTTAGAGCAAGTTCTTAATATTTCAAAAAATAGTAATCAGACAGTATCTTTATCACAAAAAAAGATATATAAGCAGGGTATTAAATGCAATGTAGATATTGGGGTTGCTTATGATCAAGCCTTTAATTTCTATTATCAAGATAGCCTTGATATTTTAGAGAAACAGGGGGTAAATATTAAATATTTCAGCCCTCTTAAGGATAATAGGCTGCCAAAAGTAGATGGTCTTTATATTGGAGGGGGATTTCCTGAGAGTTTTTTAGAGGATTTAGCCTCCAATAAATCAATGAAAATTGATATTTATAATAAAATTAAAGCAGGTTTGCCCACATATGCAGAGTGTGGGGGTCTGATGTATTTAACAAGGCAAATTACTAATTTTGATTCTCAGGAATTTCCTATGGTAGGTATAATTCCGGCTTGTACAATGATGGGAAAGAAACTACAGGCTATGGGTTATGTCGAAGTTAAAGCAATACAGGATAATCTCTTATTAAAAAAAGGTCAGCAAGCTAGAGGTCATGAATTCCACTATTCTCGCTTAGTAAACTTAAAAGCAGATAACTTTACTTATCAGGTTTCAGGTGGCAAAGGAGTTCCCGGCAGATTAGCGGGCTATCAGTATAAAAACTTACTGGCTAGTTATATTCATTTACATTTTGGAAATAATCCAGATCTTGTAAAGAACTTTATTAATAGCTGCCAGAAATATAAAAAAAAATCTACTGTTAAAGGTTATATTTAGCAAAAAATGTTTTCCAAAGGTGTCTTTTTGCAGTATTATTATAAATTAAAACATAAAAAAGGGAGAGAATTTTAATGAGAAATTTAAATAAAAAGGTTTTAGTTTTTAGTTTTACATTGGTCATTATATTTTTAGTGTCAATACATTCTTTGGCTGATGCTGAGATAATTACTATTAAAGAAAGTCAGGAAGTTCTCAATCAATCATTCAGTCAAGGATAGATTTAGTTGGAGCAATAAATATATGTGCAGATACTGAAGGTAGATATCCTGACGTCTCCAGTGAGTTTGTAATTGAGCAGAATCCAGAGTTGATTATTAGAATGGAAAGTAGTGGAACTTCCTTAGAGAGTCTAAAAGGATCATATAATGAGATAATTTCAAGAACTGGTCTTAAGGATTCAGATGCTGTTAAGACTAATAGGGTATATGTAACTTCCGGGGCTATTAATGGTGGGATTCCATCAGTAGTCGGTGATCTTTACTATGCAAAATTGGCTCATCCTGACTTATTTGAAGATATTGATCCCGTAATAGTATATCAAGAATTAATGAAAAATTTCTTTGAGATAGAGCTTAAAGGAGAAGGCCTTATTTATCCTGAGGTATAATTGTATGTCAATCCAGGAGGAAAAACTGTGATAAATATTAAATCTAAAAAAAGTTTATATTCTAAAGTAATAGCTAAAAAAGTCTATTTATTAATATTAATGATAAGCTTTTTAATTTTGATAGTTGGTTATTCAATAACTCTAGGAGCTGCAAATATATCCCTGATAGATTCTTATGGCATTATAATTCAGGAAATAACCAGCTTAAATATTGTTGATTATTCTCCTGTTCTTAAAGGAATTATTCTGGAAATTAGATTACCCCGGGTTTTATTGGCTGTAATTGCTGGGATATCTCTAGGAAGTAGTGGTAGTGTGATGCAATCTGTTTTAAGAAATCCATTGGCTAGTCCTTATACATTAGGGATATCTTCTGGTTCTGCTTTTGGTGCAGGTATTGCCATAGTACTGGGTGATTTTATTTTCGGGAGGGAATTAATGGCGATATATGGATCCTATGTAATTATTATAGGGGCATTCTTTATGGGGTTAGTGACAATTTTTTTGGTTAATTTAATTGCATCAATCAAAGAGGGTGGTGCTACTACTTTAATACTGGCCGGAGTTGCTTTAAGTTATCTTTTTTCTGCTGGGATATCATTTCTTAAATATACCTCGGCTCAAGAAAAACTAGCTGAGTTAAGTATTTGGTTGATGGGAGGGTTATATAGAGCGGAATGGATTAATGTAATTATCTTAACACCTATAATGTTATTCTGTTTACTATATTTAATTAAATTATCCTGGGATATTAATACTCTTAATGCTGGAGAAGATGTTGCTATGAATTTAGGAATTGATGTTAGAAGTCTGAGAAGAAAGGGTTGTGTAGTTACAGCACTGTTGACAAGTTGTGTTATTTCTTTTACCGGGATTATAGGTTTTATCGGACTGGTAGCTCCCCATATATGTAGAATGATTATTGGTAATGATAATAGATTCCTAATTATTGCATCAGGATTGTTGGGAGCAATTATATTACTTCTCGCTGATACAGCTGCTAGATTAATCATTAATCCTACTGAACTACCTGTAGGGATTATAACTGCAATCTGTGGAGCTCCATTTTTTCTTTATATGTTAATTAAAAGGAAGAAAAATTATTTTTAAAAAATTGGAAAGAGTGGTCTATTATGAGTATTAATTGTCAGGAATTATCTTACGCTTATGACCAAAAACCTATAATTGAAAAAATAAGTTTTGAATTAAAAGATGGACAGTTTACTAGTATAACAGGACCTAACGGTATTGGTAAATCTACTTTAATTAAATGTCTTGCCAATATATATAAACCTGACAATGGTACTGTTTATTTAAATGGTCAGGAAATTGCTTCAATGAATGCACAAGAACTTGCAAAAACTCTAGGATATGTTCCTCAAAAAGAAGAAACTAATTTTAGCCTGACAGTTTATGAGATGGTTTTATTGGGACGAAGACCCTATATTAAATGGAAGGTTAAAATTAGTGATGAAAAAATTGTAGAGAAGATTTTAGAAAGATTAAAAATCCTTCATTTGGCGGAGAGGGAAGTTAGTACCCTTAGTGGTGGTGAGAAGCAAAAAGTGGCTATTGCAAGAGCACTTGCTCAGGAACCCAGTATTATCTTATTGGATGAGCCAACTTCAAGTCTTGATATAAATCATCAAATTGAAGTAATGGAGGTTCTTAGGGACTTAGTTGATTTTGATCAAGTGGCCGTTGTTGCTGTTCTTCATGATTTAAATTTGGCTAGTAGTTTTTCTGATATTGTCTATCTTCTAGGGGAAGAGGGTATACATGCTGCTGGCAGACCAGAAAAGGTATTTACACCTCAAATATTAAAGAAAGTTTATGGTATAAATGTGGAGATAATAAAGGGTACAAATTCCAGTTATATTGTCCCGCTTAGATCAAAAGTTAGCAGAATAAGTCCTTCTCAAATTAGTGTATAGAGAATATAGTTCTTAAAAAATATTGATATTCTGAGGAGATATATAAATGAGCAAATTAGAGACATTAATGCAAATGATAGAAAGAGCAGATCGAAAATCAATGGAAGAAGCAAAGGAAAGATTGGATAACTTAACTAAGCCTAAGGGTAGTTTAGGTATATTAGAAGAAATAGCTATAAAATTAGCCGGAATATATGTTAATCCATATCCTAAAATCAAGAAGAAGACACATATTGTGATGGTTGGAGACCATGGTATAGTTGAAGAAGGTGTTAGTGCCTTTCCTCAGGATGTAACAACTCTGATGGTCAGGAACTTTATTAATGGGGGGGCAGCTATCAATGCTTTTACCATTCAGGAAGGTGCTGAGCTAATTTTAGTTGATATTGGTATGAAAGATACTATTAAAGATAAATCTGTATTACATTATAAGGTAAAAAAAGGGACTGATAATTTTCTGAGAGGACCTGCTATGAGCAGGGAGGAAGCAATAAAAGCTATTGAAGTTGGTATTAAGGTAACTGAAGAGGAAATAGGTAATGGTAGTGATTTGATTAGTACAGGAGAGATGGGTATTGGTAATACAACTTCGAGTAGTGCCATTCTTGCATTATTAACTGACTGCAGTTTGAAAGAAATAGTTGGACCAGGTACAGGTCTGAAAGCTGAAAAGGTGGCAGCAAAGCGAGATATTATTAATAAAGCTCTAGAATTTAATAAACCTAATCCTGAAGATGCTATTGATATTTTGTCTAAAGTAGGTGGATTGGAAATTGCAGGTATGGCAGGGTGTATGTTGGCTGCTGCTGCTCATAGAAAACCAGTAATTATTGATGGTTTAATCTCAGGAGCGGCTGCCTTAGTTGCACATAAACTTGAACCTAAGGTCGTTGATTATATGCTTCCTTCTCATATATCAGCAGAACCAGGTCATATAAAGATGTATGAACTGTTAGATTTAAAGCCTTTTTTAGATCTTGAAATGAGATTGGGAGAGGGAACAGGAGCTGTACTGGCTATGAATCTTATTGAGGCTTCTTGTAATATAATTAATAATATGGCTACTTTTGCTGAAGCCGGTATTGAGTAGTATAGAAATATGGTTCTTCTCCATTTCTGTTGGTGAAAAACGTCCGACAATTTTGCTATTACTTCATTCATGAAAAAGTCTAAATCACCACAAGGGTACTTCTAATTTTGACATTAAGGTAGCCCAGTTACTGCTTCAATTAAGAAGCAACAAAATCAAACTCGCTATCGCTCAAACAAGATTTTGTTAACCAGCTTCTTGCAATCAGTCCGTTACTGGAGACTTTTTGAATTTCATTCAGTTAATAGCAAAATATCTAGGCATATTAACAATGATTATGGAGATGATCCAGAAATCTAATTAAATGAGGTGACAGTTTAGATGATAAGATTGATAATGGGAGGAACCAGGAGTGGTAAGAGTAGTTTTGCAGAACAAATTGCTAATTCCATTGGGAGTAATGATGTTATTTACCTGGCTACAGCAGAGATTAGGGATGAGGAGATGAAAGAACGGGTTAAAAGACATCGAAAAGATAGGCCAGCAAGTTGGCAGACAATTGAAGAAGCATATCAAGTTAGTAAAGTGTTAGAAAGTGTCCCTCTGAAATCAGTTGTTTTGCTTGATTGTATAACTGTTCTAATCTCAAATCTCCTGCTAAGAGGTGAAGAGGTAGATAAAGATCAGAATCATTTTAAAATAGCAGGTAAAGAAATAGATATTTTAAGAGAACTGGAGTCAGTTATTAAAGAGGCTCAAGAGAATAAATTGGAACTGATAATGGTAACAAATGAGGTTGGTTTGGGTTTGGTTCCTACTTATAAATTAGGCCGAGAATACCGTGATATAAGTGGAAAAGCTAACCAATATTTAGCTGGAAAGGCAGATGAAGTTTACTTGCTATCTGCAGGATTACCGATTGAAATTAAAGAGATGGGATTGAAGAACCTTGCTAAATTCAGCTAGTAAAACTAAAAAAGAAGCGAAAACAATTATGATCCAGGGGACAGCTTCAGATGTAGGTAAAAGTATTATTAGTACTGCTTTATGTAGGATTTTCAAAGAGGATAGTAAACAGGTAGCTCCCTTCAAATCATGGAATATGTCTCTTAATTCTTTTGTAACTCAAGATGGCGGGGAAATAGGGATAGCTCAGGCCATTCAGGCAGAGGCAGCCGGAGTTGAGCCTATTGTTGACATGCAGCCTATCCTGGTTAAACCCCGGGGGGATGGTCTAAGCCAAGTTATTGTAAGGGGTAAGCCTTTAGGGGATTTGAATTATAATAATCAAGACCATGACTATTTTACTAAAGCCCGAAATATAATTGATCAATCAATAAATAAACTTAAAAATAATTATGATATTATTGTTATGGAGGGTGCAGGTAGTCCGGCAGAAGTAAACAGGAAAGGGAAAGATCTGGCAAATATGATGGTGGCTAGCTTAAATAATACACCTGTATTTTTAGTAGCTGATATTGATAGAGGAGGTGCTCTGGCATCTCTTGTAGGTACCTTAAGATTATTAGAGCCAGCTGATAGAAAATTAGTAAAAGGTTTGATAATTAATCGATTTAGAGGTGATTTTGACCTTCTAAAACCCGGTATAGAATTCCTGGAAAATTACACAGGTATACCAGTGGTTGGGGTAATACCTTATCTTAAAGATATTAATCTTCCTGAGGAAGATTCTGCTTCTTTAAAGAAAAAGGAAGTTGGTTTAAAGCAAAAAGATTTGAAGATAGCAGTAATTAGTTTACCAAGAATATCAAATTTTACTGATTTTAAGAGTTTATCTTTAGAAGCTGATGTTGATTTAAGTTATGTTAAATCCCATATTGAATTAGATAATGCTGATTTAATAATTATTCCTGGTACAAAAAGTACAACCCTAGATCTTAAGTATTTAAAAGAATCAGGATTTGCCGATAAGCTAATTGAACTGTCTAGACAGCAAGTACCAATAACAGGGATATGTGGTGGTTATCAGATGATGGGTAAAGCCTTGTTTGATCCATATAATACAGAGGGGCAGATTACAGAAATAGAAGGACTTGGTCTTCTTCCTGTGGAGACTAGATTTTTGCCTGAGAAGACAACTCATCAGGTTAGAGCCAGGATTACGGCTGATAATAATTTATTTTCAAAAATGAGAGATGAGATTATAAGAGGTTATGAAATTCATATGGGAGAAACAAGATATCTAGCTAAATCGGCGTCACTTTTTACAATTATTGAAAGGTCAGGGGAATCAATTAAGGTAAAAGATGGGGCTGTAGCAGATAATGGGAATAGTTTTGGTACTTATTTACACGGGGTTTTTAATAACGATAAGTTCCGTCGTACCCTTCTTGATCAATTAAGAGAAATAAAGGGGATACCCCCTATAAATAGGAATGAATATTCTTATAAGCAAGATATTGAAGCAGATTATGATAAATTAGCAAATATAGTTCGCAAGAATTTAAAGATGGATTTGATAAACTCGATTATTTCTAAAGGAGTCTAATCATGAAAACTAAAACAATTATGTTTCAGGGTACTGGGTCAGATGTAGGAAAAAGTGTTTTAACAGCAGCCTTGTGCCGTATTATGGCTAGAAAAGGATATAAAGTCGCCCCTTTTAAGTCTCAGAATATGGCCTTGAATTCTTTTATAACCCGAAAAGGAGGAGAAATTGGGCGAGCTCAAGCAGTACAGGCGGAAGCAGCAATGGTCGAAGCAACAGTGGATATGAATCCAGTCCTTTTAAAACCAAATGCTGATGATAATTCTCAGGTTATTTTTGCCGGTAAAGCACAGAGAAATATGTCCGCTAAAGAATATTTTGCAAATCAGAATCAGGCATACCAAGTTATAGCAAAATCATTAAAAAAACTAAGGAACGATTTTGATGTAGTAGTTCTTGAAGGTGCAGGAAGTCCAGCAGAGGTTAATTTAAGAGAATATGACCTTGTTAATATGAGTATAGCTGAAATGGCAGATGCCCCTGTAATATTAATTGCAAATATTGATAAAGGGGGAGTATTTGCTGATATTGTAGGTACTTTAGAATTACTTGAGCCAGAGGAAAGAGATAGGGTAAAAGGGATAATTATAAATAAATTTCGGGGAGATGTAGAGAGATTTAAATCTGGTATCGATTTTATTGAAAGTTACACTAATAAACCGGTACTGGGGGTTATTCCTTATTCTGAGGAGATAAATTTACCAGAAGAAGACTGTTTAATAAGTGATGAATTTGGAAGTGAGGATTATCAGATTGAGATTGCAATTATTTATCTACCCCATATTTCTAATTTTACAGATTTTGATTTTCTTGCCTATGAACCAGAAACAAAAGTTCGATATCTTAGAAAAGTATCAGAGCTTGGGAAACCGGATTTAATCATTATACCAGGAAGTAAAAATACTATTGACGATTTAGAGTATCTTTATCAGATAGGTATGGTAAAAAAAATACAGGAGCTCTACCAGGAAGATACCCTTGTAATTGGTATTTGTGGAGGCTATCAGATCTTAGGCAAAAAAATAAAAGACCCTTTAGGAATTGAAACGGGCAAAAAGGAAATAGATGGAATCGGTCTCCTTGATATAGAAACAATATTAGCAGCAGAAAAAATAACCAGTCAGGTTAAAGCAAGGCCTAATAATTCATTACCATTCATAAAAGGAAATAATAGAAATAATAACACCATCTTAAATGCTTATGAAATCCATCAAGGAAGAACAGAAAGAGGTTCCCAGGTTACTCCTCTTTTTCAAATAGTGAGAAATGGATCTGATGAAGAAATAAAAGATGGTGCAATCAGTATAGATGGTATGGTCTGGGGAACATATCTACACGGTCTTTTTGATAATGATTTTTTCCGTAGGAGTTTAATTAATTTTCTTAGAAAAAGAAAAGGGCTAAAACCACTGCAAGATGATAGCTTTTCAGCAAAAAAAGAAAGGGAAAATGCTTACAATCAGTTTGCAGATCTTGTTTATGATAATTTGAATATGGATCTGGTTCAGGAAATTATATTTTGTGAGCATTAATTTAATAACATCCTTTGATGTAAATATTTTTGGAAAGGGGTAAATGATGATCTACTTACTTTTAGCTATAATAATAGATTTGATAATTGGAGATCCTCGGTCTATTCCTCACCCTGTGGTTATTATCGGGAAGTTTATATCTAAATTGGAAGCTGTTTTTTTTAGTTTTGTAAATAATGATGGTGCAAAAAAAATAGCTGGAATTGTACTTGTCTTAATAGTTGTATTTACAACTTATTTTATCAGCAGCCAACTAATAAATTTAGGATTTATAATAAATTTTTATCTAGGTATAGTCATTAATATCTGGCTGCTGTCAACTACAATTGCAATCAAGGGTTTAAGAAAAGCCGGTCTAAAGATATATTATTATTTAAAAGATGATAATATAAATCAGGCCAGAACTGCAGTAGCTGAGATAGTTGGTAGGGATACTGATAAAATGAAGGGAAATGATATTGTCAGGGCAGCAGTGGAAACAATTGCTGAGAATACATCTGATGGAATAATAGCTCCCATCTTCTTTTATTTAATTGGAGGAACCCCTCTAGCATTGGCTTATAAAGCGGTAAATACCCTTGATTCTATGCTTGGATATAAAAATGAAAAGTATAGACATTTTGGTTGGTCAGCTGCACGTTTTGATGATTTAGTAAACTTTCTACCAGCCCGCTTAACGGGAATAGGTTTTTGTATTGCTGCTCTGGTGACTCGGGGTGATTGGAAGAAAGGCTGGCAAATAATGATAAGGGATGCAGGGAAACACCCTAGTTGGAATGCAGGTTATCCGGAAGCTGCTGTAGCTGGTTCGATGGGTGTCAGCTTAGGTGGTTTAAATTATTATCATGGTAAGCCTGCTTTTCGTGCATATCTGGGGGATAAAAATAGGGAATTACTAGTTAAGGACATTAAGTTAGTAATTAGATTGATGTCCTGGAATGTCTTTTTGATAATATCTTTATTAATAATGTTTGGTCTGGGAAGGTGATTTTTATGTCATTTTTATTTGCTTTAACGTTTTTAACCAGAATACCTGTCCCAATTCAACTTAAATATAATGAGGAATTGGCTGCTAAATCAATGGGGTATTATCCACTGGTGGGAATGATAATCGGAATAATATTAGTTTTACTAGATAAGATACTATCACTTGTTTTCCCCCTGAATATAGTTAATGTAATGCTTTTATTAGTCCTGGTATATCTTTCAGGTGGTTTGCATCTAGATGGTTTTATGGACACTATGGATGGAATTTTTAGTGGGAGAAATAGAGAAAAAATAATGGATATTATGCATGATAGCAGGGTGGGTTCATTTGGAGTAATTGCATTCTTTCTCTTGTTTCTATTGAAGTTTAATTCGTTAACAGTGATAAGCGGTGTGATACGGATTCCCGCCCTAATTTTGATGCCGACAATAAGCCGTTGGTTTATTGTTTTTATTGCCTATAATTACCCGACGGCCCCTTCTAGTAAGCTGGGGAAAAGCTTTGCTATTTATTTAACAAGAAAACAGGTTTTCTTAAGTAGTCTGTGGGTTGTAGTAATAATTATAGTACTGAATTATTATTTTCAGTTTTCATATTATTTTAGTTTTATTTTACTTATTATCCCACTAATTTTAGTCGTTTTTTTTACTAATTCTATTAATAAGAAAATAGGTGGTATGACAGGTGACATCTATGGGGCAATTAATGAAATAACAGAAGTCTTGGTTTTATTAATTTTGATAGGTCTAGATCTATTAATGGTAAGTTAGTGAAAGGAGAATAAATATGAAACAAATACACGGAGGCAATATTCAAAAAGCAAAAACATTATATAATTTAAAGGAATCAGAGATTCTAGACTTTAGTGCAAATATTAACTTTCTAGGTCCTGCCCCGGGTTTAATAGATAAATTAAAAAATAGTATGGAAAGAGTTATCCACTATCCTGAGCCGCATTCTATTCGTTTTTTGAAAGAGTTGGCAGCCTTTTTAAATATTAAAGCAGAATACTTAATTGTAAGCAATGGTGCGGTAGAGTTAATTTATCAACTTATTAACAGGATGAAGCCTAACAAGACATTAATTCCTGTTCCCTCCTTTTCTGAATATGAATATGCTGTAAAAAGTATTGGAGGTAAGATAGAATACTGTTATTCTGATAAAAAAAATGGATTTAAGATAGACCTAGATAAGATAATAGCTAGCTTAGGACGGGTTGATTTGTTATTTCTCTGCAATCCTAATAATCCTACAGGTACTCTAATAGAAGCTGATAGAATTAAAATATTACTAGAACATGCTTATTCGGAAGATGTTTTTGTTGTTATAGATGAGGCCTTTATAGATTTTGTGATAAACAAGGATAGATATTCGGTATTTGATTTAGTTAGTAACTATAATAATTTATTTATATTAAGGTCGATGACAAAATTTTATGCCATTCCTGGTTTAAGATTAGGATATGGAATTGCTAATCCAAGTCTTATAAATTTACTTAAAAAAAATCGGGACCCCTGGAGTGTTAATAGTCTGGCCCAGATTGCTGGAGAATTTGTTCTAAATAAAGATGACTATTGCCAGCAAACAATAGCTGAAAATAGAATAGCAAGAGAATATTTATTTAATGAGTTAAAAAAGATCAAGGGTTTAAATCCCTTTAAACCAACGGCAAATTATATATTTATTGATATTTCTCAAACAGCTTATTCTGCAAGTAAATTAACTGATATTCTAGCAAAAAATAAAATATTGATTAGAAATTGTAGTTCATATCATGGATTAGATGAGAATTATATAAGGGTTGCAGTGAAAAGTAGAAGAAGTAATGAAAAGCTGTTAAATGTCCTTAAGTCTATAATTTAAAAGGTGGTAAATATGGGAACTAAATTAATTATTGTCAGACATGCTGAAACCGATTGGAATAAAGAATTGAAATATCAGGGGCAACAGGATATTGTTCTAAATGATACTGGTAAAGAACAGGCAGTTAAATTGAGTAATTATTTATCTGATAGTAATATTGATACTATTTATTCTAGTAACTTAAAACGGGCGTATAGTACTGCAAAAAAAATAAATAAATTTCATAATTTGAAAATAAAACAGGAGAAAGAATTAAGAGAGATTGACTTTGGGAAGTGGGAAGGTATGACTTATAGTAAGATTAAAGCTCATTACCCTGAAATTCTAAAAAAATGGAACCAGAACCCCACATTAATATCCCCACCTGCTGGTGAGGATTTAAAAAGATTTAAGCTGAGAATAGTTAATGTTTTTGCTGAAATAGTAGAAGAAAATAGAGAAAAAAATATATTGGTCGTTACACATGGTGGAGCAATTAAAGCATACTTAACTTTTATATTAGGGATACCCTTATATAATTACTGGCAGTTTAATATTTCAAGTACTGGGATTAGTATCATAAATGTCTATGAGGAAAAATATATAATCAAATCCTTAAATATAATTGAGCATCTAAAATAAATTAGAACTACCTGATAAATATATAAAGAAAGGACATTGCAGTTGAGTATGGCTTGTTATATCAATATGATTTAAAGAAAGGCAATAGATTCAGAGTAGTAATGGATATTACTAAATATCTATTATTAGTATCTTCCATATTTTTGAATAGCATACATTACAGCCCTCATACTTTCCAGAGAACTGCCATTATTGATAGAACCTGCTGTCATTAGGTTTAAACCTTTTGTTCCTGTTTCTTTAATCATCTCACAATCTCGTTTCACTTCAGCAATAATATCTTCCTCTTTATTATTCATAAAAGTGAAGGGGGCTATACAGCCGTCTATTCTGGTATTAGGCATATGTTCTCTGATTTGATCAACAAGGACAGTTGGACCAAAATTACAGCCAGTCAGATTAAGTTTACCCAGTATAGGAAGTAAATGCCCCATGGCAGAATCCGAATGTTGGTATCTTATATCACCTGGTTTAGGACTAAAATAAGAAAAAACTTTTTGCAAGATAGGATAGCCAAAAATCTCATACATTTCAGGTGTTAATAAGTTACAATCATCATCAGCAAAGGAAAAACCTGGAGGAACTTTTTCGGTAGTGTATCCGGCTTCTTGATTCATTATTTGAGCCATTTCCAGGATTACCCGGCCAATAGTATGACTAAATCTTTTATATAATTCAGGAGCATCATAATATAAAAATATTAAATTTTCTGCCCCAAAAATTGATGTTGCTAGAGTTACTGGTCCCCTTACATGTCTGAGTGGACCAGGCTTTTTACCATAGTTTTGATATAGTCTTTTCTTTTCACTTTCCCAGTTTGTTGGTAACATAAAGTCGCGCAAATTCAGTTTGTCTACTTTATCTAACATTTTTTCTAATTCCTGAGGTGTTTCAATGGGGCTATGGAGCCATTCTCCTGTTTTATTTCCGCTTTCATATTTACCACCAAAAACTTCACCAATTCTTTTTACAGCAGGAAAAATTCCATCTTCTGTAGGAAATTTTTCTTTTAATAATCTTTTTCCTACAATTTTCTCTGCTTTATCGTTATATCTCTTGTTTAATTCTATACGGCGTTGACGTGGTGTTTTACCCCAGGGATCTCCTTCTTCACCTAACTCAGCAAAGACACATTCACCACTCATTCTTATCCCCAAAGCTACCTGTGGTGCATCTTCGTAAAAACAATCGTCTTTGTGTGCTATTTTGTCATCTTTCCAGAATTGTTCTAAATCAACTGACAACATTGTTTATTCAGCTCCTTTTATTAAATTAATTTAAAATTCTCCAATATAAGATGGGTAGTGCTAGAAGGTTCAAGAAAAAAAATCACTCTAAATCTAGTCTTTTTTTATTATAACTACACTTTATCATATATTACTGATATAATTAATGTAGTAAAAAAAGAAAACATGTAATAATTAAAGATTACTAAAAAAATTCTGTATATTTGAGGTGATCCTTTCTTGGAACAATATAATAATATCATTCCCATAATAAAATAGTTATTAGCATGAAAAAGCCGGTTGTTTTATGCCGCATTATTTTTTACCCAATAGTTATCCCATT
>JBDNGI010000284.1:0-6145 GCA_041689345.1 Halanaerobiales bacterium | reverse complement strand
GTAAATTGATGACAAATAAATATTACTTTATAAAACAGGTTATTTGTGTAAACAGCATTTTTCTATAAAACAATTTTGAATTCATTAATTAAAGGATATAAATAGTGAATTATTGCTTGGAGGTGGAAATAAATTGGATTCAATCTATATATATTCACTGTTAAGTATGGGAGGACTGGGGGCATTGATGGCTGCGGGATTGGGTTTTGCAGCAAATACCTTCCAGGTAGAAAAGGATGAACGGATAGATAAGATTGTAAATATACTGCCTGGTGCTAATTGTGGAGCCTGCGGCTATGCAGGTTGTGCTGCTTTTGCAGAGGCGGTAACAACGGGTGAGGCCCCGATTGATGGTTGTCCTGTTGGTGGTGATAGTGTAGCTAAATATATCGCTGAGATTATGGGGGCATCATCCAGTTCTACAGAAAAAGAAGTAGCCCAGGTTTTGTGTTCAGGCGGATGGAAAGAAACACAGAGGCTTGCTGAATATCAGGGGATAAAATCATGTAAGGCAGCCACTATGGTTAATGGAGGGGTCAAGACCTGCCAGTACGGTTGCCTGGGCCTGGGGGATTGTGCCTTTGTCTGTCCATTTGATGCTATAGTAATGAGTGAAAATGGATTACCGAAAATTGACCCTGAAAAATGTACTGCTTGTGAAAAATGTGTAAAAGCCTGTCCTCGTAGTATTATAACACTAGCCCCAGTTAACAAAAAGAATCATATCAGGTGTTCCTCACAAGATGTCGGTAAGGTTGTCAGGAAAATTTGTGAGGTGGGTTGTATCGGCTGTGGTATCTGTGCAAAGACCTGTCCAGTTGATGCAATTACTATGGAAAATAATCTGGCTGTTATCGATTACGAAAAATGTATTAATTGTGGATTATGTGCAGATAAATGTCCTACAAATACAATTAAATTTGAGGGACAAAAAATAGAAAATATTGAAATCACCGATAACTGTGTTGGTTGTACCCGTTGTGCTAAGGCGTGTCCTGTTGCTGCTATATCAGGTAATTTGAAAGAAAAACAAATGATTAATCCTGAAGTCTGCATAAAGTGTGGAATCTGTGATGATGTATGTAAAGTGAAGGGTGCAATAAATGTTAAGACAATATAGCTAATAAATCAAATTAATATATAATCATACTTTAAGTAGTAAATTAGGTAAAGTGAATCGTCTATTAAGGAGTAATTTGATGAAAAGATTATGGGAGTTTATGACTTTTTATGATAAAGTGTTAATAATTCTTATTACAGTTGTATCGATATTTTTTATTATATATCCTGTCTTTTCTGTAGGTAATAAGGTAAATAAGCCTAATAATTATGTGATTGTTATTCAAACAGCTGACGGTAAACAGCAGCGAATTAATATGTCAGAAACTTATCGTCAAGAATCCTTGATACTTGAGGCAGAGGGACCAATAGGAACAACAATAATAGAGGCACATAATGGACGGGTTCGAGTAAAGGAAGCTCCTCCTGAAGATCCATTGCGAATAGACGAAAAGATGGGATGGATAGATAAACCAGGACCAACAATTATATGTGTTCCAAATAAACTCTCTATCTGGATAGAAGCTGTGAATAATAATGATATAGAATTAGATGGGGTTTCCTGGTAATATTGCAGAATAAGTTTTTTTTATGTACCCGGAAATTGGTTTTATTGATCTGTGGATAATTTCTGACACTTGTATCTTTAATTTTATCACGCAATGTAGATACAAGTATAACCATATTCGATTAGGCCTCATCAAGAAATTTACCTTATAAAAGTAGGATTGCGAAGCCAATTTGTTTTAATATAAGTACAGTTATAGATTATCCCATGTTCAAGAAGTTATATAAAAACAAGTTGTTGAATTTAACTGTTAATTAAATGAGGTGACACTATGAGTGCAAATATTAGTTCTGAGCTATATACTGATGTTGCTATTACTATTGAAGGTATGAAATGTTTTTATTGTTTTACAGTTATAGCAGATATCTTAAAAGATTTTAAAGGTATAAAACAGGTTAGAGTAGGACTTAGCAAGGGTCAGGCTATAGTTACCTATGACCATAAAAAGATCAATTCAGACAGCTTAGTCAATGAACTAAGAAAGGCTGGCTATACTGTAAAGTTATAGGGTATGTACTTGAAATTTTAGACCTTAAAATTTATCTATTTTAGGAGGCAGATATGAATTTAACAATAGAACCTTCAGCATTAGACTATATTAGAAATAGTAAAGAAAAAAGTATTTACATTTATACAAATGGTGTAAGGGGCTGTTGTGGTGGCCAAACCACAGTTGAGTTAGACCCACAGGTAAATCTTGGTCAGCCCCATATTAATGATATAGAGGAATATAATCTTTTCAATAAATTTGGTATAAATATTTATATTTTTTCATCTTTAGTAGATAAATTGTCTAAGAAGAGGGTAGTGTTAAATAAGTATATTGGAATTATAAAAAGATTATCTTTAGAAGATTTATAAATTAATCTATAAAATAAAGGAGTATATCTAATCATGTCTAGAGTCTGTCCAGAATGCAGAAATACTGGTAAAGAAGTAAAAAATCAAACTGTAAATAGTTTGACCAAAGGCGAGACAGAAGCTAAAGAGAGTGATAATCATTATATCTGTCTAGAGTCAAAATGTGATGTGATATATTTTAATAAATGGGAAATATATAGAAGAGCAGATGTTAATGTGCCTATCTGGTTTAAAGACGATTCTGAAACTTGCCCTATCTGTTATTGTTCTAATCTTAGTAGGGGTGAGATAATAGAAGCAGTGCGAAGGGGTAAGAAAACTATACCTGATATCAGGAATTATACCGGCAAACAAAATACAGGACAGTGTCTAACAAAAAATCCCATAGGTAGTTGCTGCCACAATGCAATTCAAGATTTAATTAATAAATATAGTGAATAGATCTTTAAACAATGGACAGAAGTATTTAAGGATTTTATAGGCGTTTGCAAAATGTAGACTCTTGAGCAAGGAAAAATATTACAGAAAGCAGTAAGAGATGCAAAAATATTAGATATTTAAGATTAGTAACTTTAGTAATTGAAAACTTTAAAAATATAGGCAGGACAAAACAGCCTTAAATAAGGCTTAAAAGAAATGATATCAAGAAGTATTTAAGCAATGAGAGGTTTTAAACTTCTTATGTACTCAGGCTTGTTTATTCTGTCAGCTAGAATTAATGTAATAAGCTGAGTAATTCCAGCTAAAAATAAGTCAGCTTTTATAGTTTTTTTGTTTTGAGTTTTGGGATTACCAATACCCATAGGTTCCTTGAAATAATTGATGGTTTGTTCTACACAACCCCGAAGATTGTAAAGTTCAGTCCATTCTTCGGTATCCCTTGGTAATCCAGGAAATGTACGAAGATCCTGATCGGGGTAAGTATAAACCACTCTACCGTATTTTGAATCAGTGCAGGGGTCTTCACAATGACAAACCCTTTTACCATTTTCAAAATGCGTTTCAGAACAAACCCATTTAAATCTTGTGCTTCGACCTTTTTCTCTACAGATACCATTAGGTTTCATTGGAAGAGAATCATCTTTAGGGCATAAAGCCAGCCAGACTCATTGTAACCTGGTTCAGGTAAAGACTTTGAGTTACGGCCATTGAGGGGTATTAAAGCTTGTTCAAAATTACAGTCTTTAAGTAAAAAGGGATAGTTTTCATAGCTATCAAAAGCTGAATCTCCAATAAAAGTATTAAAAGAAAAATCAGGGTGAAATTCAAAGAAATCATTAAGAACAGGTTTTAAGGCAGTAGAGTCGCCAATAGATTTATCTTCATCAGGTGAGTCTGATTTCTTATCGATCTCTAATTCTGGATGATTATCTTTAAAATCATCACCGAGTAAAGAAATGTGGCGAACAATGCCCATGGCATTAGTCATAATAGCAAACTTGTAGACATAGCAGAAATGTCCGTTAATATATAGTTGTTTGATCTCTTCATTACAACTAGCAGAAGAAGGCATAGAACCATAGGCCATACTGTATGGGTCTACATCTGGATTGTTTTTGTAGAAGCGTTTAATTCTTCTGATGATAGAGTTAAGATATTTGGGATTGTTTTCAGTAACATATGCCTCAATACCTGAAGTATCAAATACAAGGCAATCTGCTAAATCCTGATTAAGCTTTTGGCAAAGAGGTTCAGTCAAGTCAACAAGGTGATGAAAAAAGTCTTCAAGATGACTCCCAAAATTTTGTTTAAACCTGGTGATTTGTGATTGGTCTGGAACAGTTTTAAACCCACAATATTTTCTAATATCATTACTAAGCTCTAAAATAACAAGAAGCATACTCACTGTAGGGATACCAAGGATACGCTGGAGTAATAGAGCTGAAAGTATAGATTCTAAGGAATATTCTCTATTTCGTCCATAGTGATTGTAATAAGCTTGATAGAAAGTAAAAGGTATTAGTTCTTTAAGATTTAAGTGTTTTTCTAGCATATCAAGGAATTTGGGTTTATCATTTTGAACCCAATCAGAACATTGATCATAGATGTCAGCAAAAGACAATTGATTAAATTTAGTAAACAATTTTGACTTCCTCCTTCAAATTGGTATTTTTGTTAAATCTAACTATATTATATCATTTTTTGTGGAGGAAGTCAGCTTAAATATTTAATATGAATCCAGTAATGACGAGGGTTCATATATTTTACAAACGACTAAAGGATTTAAAAAAAGGAGGCTTATATGCGTTTTAGAGAATCTGGAATGCCGACTGAAGAAACATGGAATAATTTTTTTACTCTTGAATCAGTGAGTAGTAAATTAAATATTGGCTCTCATATTAATTTGTTAATAGACATAGGTTGTGGTTATGGGACTTTTTTGTTTCCAATGGCAGATAAAGTTCAACAGGTTTTAGGTATAGATATAGATCAAGATGTAATTAATCTGTGTAAGAAAAGGGTAAGGGAACAGAGAGTTTCTAATATAGATTTAATATATGGTGATATATTAACAGAAAACACTTTAAGAGAATTAGAAAAATATAGAGGGGAAATTGATTATATTACCCTGTTTAATATCCTTCATTGTGATGAAGCAGTAGCCTTATTAGAAACGACATATGACCTATTAAACACTAATGGACAGATAGGAGTACTACATTGGAATTATACTGATACTCCAAGAGGTCCTTCAATGGAGATTAGGCCAAAGCCTGAAACAATAGTTGAAAGGGCAGAAGCTGTAGGATTTAGATTTGTAAAACAGGTTGACTTACCACCATATCATTATGGCCTATTATTAGAAAAAAGACAATAGGTCTTTATAAGATTTGTTAATACAGGTAGAGTTAATATTTTACTTTCAGAACTCATCTTTAATCATTCTAAATTAATTTTCATTTTTATACGTACTTTTAAGAAATATTATAACGTAGTGATTTATAGATCCAATACTTGATGTATAATGCCATAGGACTGGAGTGAAATAATTGTACAAATGGGAAATTGTGATAAATGTAAACTAAAAGCAGATAATGTTGGATGTAAATTTAAAATAGATAATGCTAAATGTGAGTTAAAAAGAAATAATTATTATTTAGTTAAGGCCTACTTAAATATAGATACAACAAAAGATAAAAAAGGCTTAGAAACTATAGAAATGAAGTTGTCTTATATGGGTGGTGTAGAGGAAGTAAATCTGGATGTAGACCATGGTGAAGCAATATTATTATTATATGATGATCGTATTATTGATCTAATAACAATAGAAGAAGCATTAGCTCAACTTCAAACTATGAAAGAATTTTAACAAATAAATTATTAAGAATACTGCACAAGAATAAGTTTTCTAAAATTCATTTATGATATTAATCCATGGTTCTCCTTTTTAATACTGATATATATGTATATGGTTCTACCACAAAAAGGTTGTAAAATATAGAAACAAAACCATAATGTGTAAATTATTATTTATAAAAATTATTTTTCTAGCACACCTAAAAACCCCTATAAACTTTGCCATATCAACGTTTATATGATATAATTATAGTAAGAATACAAGGGGAGATGACTTTTAATGTTTACATCAAATTCGTTTCAACAGATAAGTTTCTTTGATAAAGTTCATAATATGCCTAAATATCTACAGAATATGTT
>JBDNGI010000283.1:0-4819 GCA_041689345.1 Halanaerobiales bacterium | reverse complement strand
CCTGAGTATGGAAAAATATATGATGAATTAGAAGAGTTAAGGAGCGGTAAATATGACCTAATTGAATTCGAAGAAGAGTCAAAAAAAAGAAGCAGCAGGAAGAAATGGAGATGCCTTTTGGAGGCAAGACGACATACTACAATTATCGTTGTGGTAATTGTGGGTATGAACAGAAAGCACCCGATTTTGTAGTTGATGAATTTGCGGCAGTAGATGGTTTAGAGCCAGGGAATATGCCAGTGTTGCAATGCGGTGGCTGTGGCAAAGAGCTTAAATGTGTTGAATAAGTGGTTTTAAAGTTCCGGAACGAAGTGGAGGATTAATTTAATATCTTCATCAGTGATATAGGGTAATTTGATAACTTCCTGTTTATATTCTTCACGTTTTTGTCCAAGTTTAGGTTTTGAGTTCTGATCAGAAGTACTGATCCAGCTTAAACTACCTAGTTGAGATTCTTTTTTTCGGGGGTGATATTTGTGTTCTAAGGCAACTATATCATCAGCTATATAGAAATGAGTCTGAACGGGGATTTTATCAAGACTTCCCCTGGGCTGAACTATTACATCCTTGTGTTACAGGAGCTGCCTTTAATACAGACAAATTTCCCTATAATAACAAAGAGGTTCGTTGGGCATTGAATCTTGCTCTAGATGCTAAGGAATTAGCTATGACAGCATATAATGGTGCAGTTGCCTTTTCACCTGCCTTTATCCCCGCTACTAAACCATATTATAGTTGGTATTATGATAAATTAGAACCTTGGTTAAAAGAATTTACTATTGAAGTTGATGGGGAACAATTTAAGCCATATAATTCACAATTACCTTTTGAAATGGCAGAAGCAGCCCAAAGTAAGGGTTATGATGTTCCAGAAAATGATCAGGAGATAAAAGAATTATTCGGATATGGCTGGTGGAAACATGCACCTGAAATAGCTGAAAAACTATTATTGAAAAATGGGTTTACTCGTGATAGTAATGGAAAATGGTTATTACCTGATGGTACTCCGTGGGAATTCCAGATTATTTCATCAGCAAATCCTGCTCATCCCTCATTTAAGTGGGCTTTCCCAATGGCACAACAGTGGAAAGAATTTGGTATAGATGCGGAAGCTAGACCATCTGAACAGAGTGGTACTATTATTCCGATGGGTAATTATGAAGTTTCAGGTGACTGGCCAGTGACAGAGCCTTTCGGAAGTGATCCAGATATGTATCGGTCATTCAACAACTATAAATCTTCATATTATAGACCTAGTGGAGAACGGGCAGTAGGTCATGTATCAAGGTGGTATGATGAAGAATTAGATGAAGTAATAAGTAAAATGGAAAAGATGGATTATAGTGATCCTGGCATTATTGATTTATGTATTGAAGCAACCAAAATAATTATTGAAGAAATGCCTTGAGTATCCCTGGCAGCTTATACTTCGAGCGAAATGTCAGGTGGTCAGTTACAGAGAACCTCCATTGCTCGGGCCTTAATTACTAAAGGTTGTCGTCTAGAAATAGTCATGAAAGATAATCATACCCTTGGGAATAATCCTCAAAATGCTACTCGTTGGTGTCAGATTGCTCAGGAAGAGGCAGAAAGGATTATTTTTAACTTGACAAAAGGGATATTTTTAGATATTATTAATATAATTTATAAATTAATAGTAATATGAGATGAGAATAGAGCAAAAAGCAAAGAGTGAATAGTTAAAATTTAGTGTAGTCTCACTTAAAAATTAAATATGTTTAGATGAGCTGAGGTTAGTTGAGTTGAGAGAGATTAGATTAGTTGAGTATATTATTACGCGGGATAACCAGGCTTATTTTTCTTAAAATAGGTCTGGTTTTTTATATTATCAGGAAATTTATACATTTAATTTCTTAAGTGAAATTATCTACTTTAATTAAAAGGAGTTGAACTAATGTTTTGAAAAAGGAAACTTTGGTCAGTTTGGTGGTTATTTTGTTCCTGAATCATTGTTACCAGCATTGGAAGAATTAGAAGGTGTTTATCTTCAATTAAAAAATGATCTAGCTTTCAAAAATGAATTAAATGACTTACTTTCTGAATATAGTGGTCGACCTACTCCGTTATATTTTGCAAAACAGTACTAAAAAATCGAGGAGGAAAAATTATGATTAAAAATATTTTACAAAAATTAACTACAGGACAAGATTTAACTTCAGAAGAAGCCTATGGTTTAATTGTTGCCATCAAAAATAATGAACTTAGTGATGTTCAAATTGCAGGGTTTCAAGTATCCCTTTTAATGAAAGGACCTACAATAACAGAAATCACTGCAATTGCTCAGGCTATGAGAGATAATTGTATTAAAATAAATCCACAGGTAAAGGGAGAATTAATGGATACCTGCGGCACCGGGGGAGGTCTTAGTACTTTTAATATCTCTACCTCTGTAGCTTTTGTGGCTGCGGCTGCTGGGATTCCAGTGGCAAAACACGGTAGCAGGTCTATATCCAGCCTTTCTGGAAGTGCTGATGTTTTAGAGGCTTTAGGAATAGAGATAAATCAAAGCCCAAAGGGAGTTGAGAAGATTATTGAAGAAGTTGGTATTGCTTTTCTTTATGCCCCTTTATTCCATCCAGTAATGGGCAAAGTGCTGCCACCTGAAAAAGACTTAGGTATAAAGACAATTTTTTATACTATTATTGGGCCTTTGATTAATCCATCTAAGGCTACCAGGCATCTTTTAGGAGTATATAAGCCAGAACTCTTAGATACAGTATCTCAAGTTGCAGCTTCCCTGGGGTATATAAGGGCATTGTTTGTTCATGGAGAAGATGGTCTAGATGAAATTTCTTTGATGGGGAAAACTAGAATTAATGAACTTAATAATGGGAATATAACTACTTATGAAATTGCCCCTGAAGATTTTGGATTTTCGCGCTGCAGTTTAGAAGAAATATCAACAGGAACTCCCCAGGAAAATGCATCTATGATTAGGAATGTTTTCTCAGGAAGAGATAAAGGTCCTCGCCGTGAAGCTGTAATTTTAAACGCTGCTGGGGCTTTAATGATTGGGAATAAAGCCAGTTCTTTTGTAGAAGGAATAATACTTGCAGGAGAAGTAATTGACAGTGGAGCTGCACAAGACATACTAAATCAGCTTAAAACTGCATCACAGGATTATAGGCTAGTGAAATAATGTGAAGTATGTAAACAAAGGAAAAATTAGTTCATCTAACCAATGTTCTAGTTCATTGCGGAATAAATATCATCAGGGCTATATACCTGTTATACCTGATATAAAGTGTAAATCTCCAGCTGAGGGAGATTTAATGGGAGGAAGGGATCCTATTGATTTAGCAAAGGCTTTAGAGGCTGCTGGAGCACCAGTTATTTCAGTGGTAACAGAAGCTAAACAGTATGGAGGTTCCCTGGAATTATTATTTAAAATTGCAAAAGCAGTATCTGTACCTGTTTTAAGAAAAGACTTTATTACAAGTAAAGAAAATTTACTAGAGAGTAAAGATAAAGGAGCTAATGGGGTACTTTTAATTTCCTCGATATTAGAGAAAAAGCAGCTATTCAAACTTATAGATAAGGCTTTGTCTATAGGTATAGAACCTCTGGTAGAGATCCATACTGAAGAGGAATTAATTGCTGTGAGGGATTTAAGTCTATCATTTATAGGTATTAATAATAGAGATATAATCAAATGGGAAATGGATAATGGTACTGTTAATACTACTGAAAATTTAGCTAAAATAGTCCCTAAAGGAACGTTAGCAGTAAGTGAAAGCTCTATTTCTTCTCCCAATGATATCTATCGAGCCATAGAAGCAGGAGCACATTGTGTCTTAGTAGGTACTACTATTCTGAAGGCAAAAGACTCAGTGGAAATGTATCGACAGTTTAGTAGACTTAGGAGGAAACTATGACAAGAGTTAAGGTTTGCGGACTAATGAATGAAAAGGATGTAAAACTTTGTGTGCAGGCAGGAGTTGATGTGCTTGGATTTGTAGTAGAATATCCATCATCAGTACCCTGGGATCTAACAGCAACAAAGGCTAAAGAACTTATTAGTAAGGTGCCTCCTTTTATAAGCACTTCTATAGTGGTAGGAGGATCTGTTGAAAAAATTCTTAACATAGTAGATGAAACTCATCCGAATATAGTTCAACTTCATTATAAAGAAACCATGCAAGAAATAAAGGTATTAGTTCAGGAACTTAGTTTAAGAGGAATTAAAGTGATTAAGGCCTTGCGTTTAGATAGTGAAGATAATTGTGATTTTGAAATTACAGACCCAGTTATGGCTGCTAAAGAATTAGCTAAAATAGGCTTATCAGCTATATTAGTGGATTCTTATACTAAGGCCAGGCCTGGAGGTACAGGAATTCAAGTGAATTCTTCAACATTCAAAAACATCCAAATGGAAAGTCCTCTGCCGGTTATACTGGCAGGGGGTTTAAATCCTGATAATATTTCTTCAGTAGTTAATGAATTTAACCCTTATGCAGTAGATGTTTTAACAGGAGTTGAAAAAGCCCCAAATCATAAGGATATTGACAAAATTAAGAGATTTATGAAGTGTTGTAAGATACTATAACTATAATCGAACTATTAGCTATTCGTCAGATGAGGAGTATTTGTGAAGGAAAAATGCTGAAACTTGTGAAACTGGGATTATATCACCCCTATTAGTAGGGTTTATTTTTTGATAATTATGGGAAATAGCATAAATTTATATAGTTTGGAAGGAATATATATATTTGTGGAGAAATAGAAACTATAGTGGTGAAAAATGTTATTGTATGTATGGAAAGGAACTGATAATGTGGCTAAAAGAAATAGAATATAT
>JBDNGI010000282.1:0-5910 GCA_041689345.1 Halanaerobiales bacterium | reverse complement strand
TTCTAATTTATGTATTTTACTTAAATTAAAATTAAAATTACGATTATTTGATTCTTGATATATATGATATAAAAAATGAGACATAGCCAATTGTGGTTTATTATGCATCCTAAAGCGCAGTAATTGCGGATGATTCTTATATCCACGAGTATTCCCTTCTAACACTTGTTGAGCTAGAAGGGATTCCCGCCATAAAGCTACAAGCCCTTTGCTATCTAAATATTTGGGGTTGAGCGACCATAATCTCATGTTGATTCTCCTTTTAGTTAAGTATTACTAATTATCCTAAATTAATACAAGAATTTTCTCAAAGTGGAATACTACCAGGGCCATAATATAAAAATAACAGGGAATATTCGCCTGTTATTTTTGTATATATAAATCATAGCACTATAATTATCACTTAAGTCTGTACTTTTAGTATTTGTTTTATCTCACTCTGATAGATCTATATCCTTTTTACTTTTACGGGTAAGTTCTGCTGCATGGCATAACTCATCATAATTATATTGCTACAGTAATTATATTAATAGGTAATCTCATAGCAGCAAAGTCCAGTGCATATACTTTAAATCTTCTCTCCGCTTTTATTATATTTCATAGTATATCCCCTCTCATAGATTTCTATTAAGAGTATACACTATAAAAAGTTAATATATATTTAATTACACTAAAACATAATCAAGGGTATTTAATATAAAAATTACATAACATTTAAATTATGAATAAATATCTGTCTATCATCAATGGTTACAATTCCTTCATCTCTTAGTTTTGTAAGTGTATGTGTAACAGTAACCCTTGATGCATTTATAATACTGGCAAGTTCATTATGAGTAAGTTGAAAATCTATCATCCATCCTTCATTAGTTTTGTGTCCATAATTTTCAGCTAATCTTTGTAATGTACTTATTAATCGTTCTCTAACATTTCGGAAGGCTAAATCTGACATCTGCTTTGTAGAATGATTTAATTTTTTACTCAAACTTTGGATTACTTTAACAGCTATCTGTGGTTTGTTTAAAAATAATTCTTCCATGTCATTTTTAGAACAAATAGTAACACAAGATTCTTCCACAGCTTCACTATTCATGGAATATAATTCATCGCTAAATAAAGCCTCTTCACCAAATACAGCGTTATTCACTGCAAAACCGAGGGTTAATTCCTTTCCATTTGCTGATAATTTACTTAATTTTACTCTACCACTGGAGATTATATATATATTTTCAACATTATCGAGTTCAAAAAATAAAAATTCACCTGGTTTATAAAACTTTTTATTACAAAAAGAAGTAACATTTTCTAATTCATCATCACTTAAATGTTCAAATAATTCTAGCTTCCTTATACATTTAAGTTTACCCATTAACATCCACTCCTTTTTCTTCATTCTATCTATATTATATTTCTATCAAAAATATTAAAATCCTCTTTTAAGATATAAATATTATTTTTTCATTAGAAATAATTATACCAATAGTATATTCAAGGTACGATTTATTCTTTATTTATAAGATAAATTATAATATTAATTGCAATAAGAAAATATAAAAAGCAGTCCTGATATGACTATTTTTTAGTAAATATATTTTTATACAACTCGACTATATTGAGCTTTATAGAGATGATAATAGGCACCTTTTCTATTTAACAATTGTTCGTGACTACCTTTTTCTATTATTTTACCGTCTTCTATAACAAAAATTCTATCCGCATTCCTTATAGTTGATAAACGATGAGCAATTACAAATGAAGTTCTACCTTTTAAAACCACATCTGTAGCTTTTTGAACAAGAATCTCAGTTTGTGTATCAATACTGGATGTAGCCTCATCTAATATTAGTATTTTTGGATCTGATAGTAAAGTCCTAGCAAATGAGATAAGCTGTCTTTGGCCAACAGATAAACGAGAGCCACGTTCATTTACTTCGGTTTCATAGCCATTTTCCATATTCTTTATAAAATCATCAGCATGAACGGTTTTAGCTGCTTCAATAATTTCTTCATTACTAGCTCCAAGATTTCCATAACGTATATTATCCATGATAGTTCCTGAAAAAATAAATGAATCTTGCATCATAACTCCAACTTGTTTTCTTAAAGATTCGATAGTAACATCACGGATTCCTATATTATCTATTAGTATTTCTCCTTTATCAATTTCATAAAATCGAGTTAATAGATTAATTATAGTACTTTTACCAGCACCAGTAGCTCCAACAAGAGCGATTGTTTCACCAGCTTTAATATTAAAATTCATATTTTTGAGGATTTCAACACTTTTATCGTAACTAAAGGTAACTTTCTTAAATTCAATCTGCCCTTTTATGTCAGGCAGTTCTATAGCCCCATCTTTATTTGTTATATCAGGCTTAGTATCCAGCACCTGAAAAACCCTTTCTGCAGCCGAATTAGCAATTAAAATTTGATTATAAAAATTACTTAAATTAATAACTGGTTGCCAGAAACGCCATAGATACTGACTCAGAGCAATCAGAGCCCCAATTGTAATAGCACCAGTAGATAAATATTTTATACCAAAATAATAAACTAATATTACACTTACTGTATTTATAATCATGACAGAAGGAAAAACAGAATGAGTTAACATTATTGCTTTCATCCAGGTTTGACGGTATGTGTCTAATAAATCATTGAAGATATCACTATTGGAATCTTCCCTAACAAAAGATTGGGTTATCTTCATCCCTGTAATACTTTCATGAATATAGGCATTAAGATTTGAACCCTTCTTCTGGACATTCTGCCACCTTATCCTGATTTTATTTTTCAAAAGAAATATTATCGTAATTAAAATTGGTGCAACTGATAATGTAATTAAAGATAAATTTAGTTGTATACGGAACATTAATACCAATATTATTATTAATGTTACTATATCAATAACAATATTAATAACACCATTCTTCAACATATTTTGTAATGTGTTAACATTATTCATAACTCTAGTGATTATCTTACCGGCGGGTCTAGAGTCGAAATAACTAAATGAAAGGCTTTGTATATGCTTAAAAACTTGTTCTCTCAATGTTTTAATAACCTTATGACCCGTTTTATTTGTAATTATAACTCGATATCTTATGCATATACTGCTTAAAAGAATTAGAAATAGGTATAATATAGCTACTTTAAGCAGTCCTATAGTGTCACCATTAGCTATATAATTATCTATAGCAATCATTGTTAAATAGGGAGTCATTAATTCAGCTACTTTAGCAACACCCATTAAAAGTAGAGAGAAAAGCACTTCTAATTTGTAAGGCTTCAGATAGCTTAATAGCCTTCGGATAATACGAGGATTAATAGTTTCAACAGTTTCATCTTCAAAATATCGATTTTTAGCTGGCATTAGCCCATCACCCTCTCTTCTTTAGTAATATTATCATCTATAAATTCCTTATATTGCTCTTTGTAAATGTTAAAGTATTCACCTTTAAAATTTAATAACTCATCATGTGTTCCCCGTTCAACTATTTTTCCTTCTCGGAGAATAATAATTTCATCAGCATTCCTAACAGAAGATATCCGGTGAGCAATAATAAAAACGGTACTCTTATTTGGCATATTTTCAAGAGATTCTTGAATCATATGTTCTGTTTCCATATCAACTGCAGATGTTGCATCATCTAAGATTAATATTGGGGCTTTTTTTAATAATGCCCTAGCTAGGGAAACTCGCTGCTTTTGGCCGCCAGATAACCCCATACCCCTTTCCCCTACAATACTATCAAATTGTTCATCCATGTCCTCTATAAATTCTTTAGCACCAGCTAATTGTGATGTTTTTTTAACTTCATTTAGTGAAACATCTGGTAGACCATATGAAATATTCTCGTAAATTGTCTCTGAAAATAAGAAGACATCCTGCATAACTGAAGCTACGTGACTGCGTAAGTATTTTAAATCAATATCTCTTACATCAATACCATCTATAAGCACTTTACCTTCTGAAGGATCATAATATCGCCCAATCATATTTATAAGGGAAGTTTTGCCACTGCCAGTAGCCCCCATTATAGCAATAGTATCTCCAGAGTTTGCACGTAATGATATATTTCTCAAAACATATTCTTCTTCATATTTAAGTGATACATTTTTAAACTCCACGATACCCTTGATTTTATCAGGAATTATAGGATTTGCTTTATTAGTTATTTCTGGTTCTTCTTCTAATATAGAAAAAATTCTTTCTCCAGATGCTATTGCCCTATTTACTAAATCTACTACATTCCCCAATAACCTCATGGGCATTATTATCATATATAGATAACTATTAAACTGAATCCAGACTCCTAGTTCTATTTCTCCAGTTATAACCATTCTTCCTCCAAAATATAAAAGGAATACAGTACTGACTCCCCCTAAAAATTCTAGTATAGGGAAATATGTAGCCCATATTTTAGCTGCTTTATAATTTTTTTTAAAAAACTCATTATTCTCTTCATCAAACTTTTCCATTTCAAAATCTTGTTGATGAAAGGCTTTTACTATACGAATACCTGTTATATTTTCTTGAACTGTACTATTTAAGCGAGAAAATTGCTTTCTTATTCTTTTTACAGCAGGTTTAATTCTACTTGAAAATCTTAAAGCAAAAAACAGCAAAAATGGACTAGTTAGAAATGTAATTATTGTTAGTTTTAAATTTAAAGAACCTAAGAAACCTCCAGCAATCAATAAATAAAATATTATTTTTGTCAAATGAACCGTACCATCAGCCGTTAATTGTCTAATTGCTTCCATATCACCAGTCATTCTTGACATCAATTCACCAGTTTTATTACTGTTAAAATAATTAAATGATAGACACTGTAAATGATCATAAACTGACTGTTTTAAGTTCATAAAAACGCTTTGTGAAAAACCTTCCAAAAAATATCTCTCAAAAAAGACGCATCCGGAACGAAGTACTGCAACTATTGATAAAACAATTAATAATGGTGTTAGATAATCAATATTACCCCCTCTAATTACATCATCTACTATACGCTTTATAATTTCTCCAGGTATCATTGAAGTAATAACATTTAAAATAACAAATAAAATACCGAGTATAAACAACCATTTATACTTATTTGCATATAACCAAATTTTCTTTAAAGTAGACAAAAATTCCCACCCTCCCCATTAAACAAATTTTTTTATGTAATTCATTATTGTATTATACCGTATATAAAAATATACTCAACACTCAAATTTTACCTTATTGGAGTCACTCATCTAATTTACTAGAATAAAATTTATTTTTCTAAGTATATTATATACTTCCATTAATATACTATGAATTTGATAAATTGAACAAACAATTAGTCTAATATAGACATTCCTTAATCTTACAGAATAGATAACTCTTTATCATAAAAAAAGGCTGGTTATATACCGACCACTAGATTTTAGTTTTTTAAATTATTATTTATTTCTTGTAACAAATTTATTACTTTGGCAAAACCAATCAGTACAATTCCGATAATCAGACTACTTATCCATGAAATAACAAGCATAAAATAATCGATCCCGACTCTGGCAAATACCAGATAACCCCCTATGAGAAAAGCGCTAATAATTATTAAATAACCTAAAACCTTGATGATTGTTGCTAAAATACTTGTTTGCGGTTTTTTACTGTTGTTTTTTTTATCTTTAGTAGAAAGACTTTCAGTTAAATATACTCTCGTTTTATCCATATTTTCACCTCTCTTATAATTATATAATAACTGATTGTGCTATTTTATTTCTAATATTATTTTTTAATAAGAGCATCTAAGTCTTTATCGTCAAAACTATAACTCTGATTACAAAAATGACACCTTACTTCAACTTTTCCTTGTTCTTTTACTATATCTTCGATTTCATCTCTATCAAGAGATAATACCAGTTTTTCTATTC
>JBDNGI010000281.1:0-2908 GCA_041689345.1 Halanaerobiales bacterium | reverse complement strand
CAAACAAATGTTCTTTGTTATTGTTATCAATTGTATTTTTTAGTTCGTTAATTTGTAAAGCAATATTGAATTGCATTACAAATATCGGCATTCATCCAGAGGGCAAGCCCATCTGGTTTTCTCCCGATAAGTTCTATAACTACTTCTTTATTATATTTCTATACAGGATTTTTAACAGCAATTAAGTACCTAAATATTTTTGACATACTACAAATCTATTTATTTTTTCTTTTGTCTTTTCCAATTACTTATTTTATATCTTTTTGGATGATTTGTCCAGTCTATTTTCATAATTTAAATAGACTTTAGATAGACATTAAATAAGACTTACTGATTAATCTTACCATCTTTATATAATAATATTATTATACCATCAGTCTTTCAAAGGTTTTCTTGATTTTTTGTTTAATATATATATACATGGTGTATTACTATTAATTATTAAAACAGAAAACTTCAAAGGAGTCTAACTATGAATATTAGCAATTTAATCCTACAATTATTCGGAGGAACCCTTACTGGGTATATAACAAATAGTCTGGCCATAAAAATGCTTTTCAAGAGTTACGGGCCTTTTGGTGGCGTAATAGTTAAAACAAGAGAAGAATTTATAGAAAATATTAGTCAACTTGTAGAAAGAGATATAATAAACGAAAACACCTTAGCAGATAGTCTAGTCCAATCAGAAGTTAAAGAGTCGATTAGTAAAATGGCAGAACATTTCTTCACAGAATCACTGCAAACCCGTACACAAGAAACATTTATTGGACAAATCCCTGAAATTAAACAATCAACTGTTAATTTCATATATTATTTAGAAGACAGCATTGACGATTATTTTATTAAAGGTGCTCAAATATTTTTACCCAAAATAAGGCTTAAACAGATAATTTCTAATAATCAATATGATTATATAAGTCAACAATTTACTAAGCAATTCCTAGATATATTAAATAAATCTAAGGACTTAAGGCTTAATTTTAATTCTCTATTATCTGATTTAAGTCGTAAAGATATTAACTCTCTATTTACTCCAGAATTAATCAATTTATTAACAGGGAATATTAAAGACGTTCTTCGGGAAATAGAAAAAAATCCTGAATACATCTATAAAAATTTAAATATTATAAAGGGAGATTTAAAGACTTATTTAAATACAGATGAACTAAACAAAGAACTAATTAAGCAAGCCCAGTGTAAGACACTAAAAGACTATCATATAGATGAAAAATACTTAAGTAATATAACAAATAATATAGTAAAAACTATCAACTCTCAAAGTGGCCAAAGAGTGGTCCTTTCACTATATGAAAATATCACAGAACCTTTAACAAAAGAGAAACACACTATTAGTGATTTGATTGATTTAGAGTTAAAAAATGATTTAAATAGAATGATAGATAAGAAAATAACAGGAACTATAGATACCCTTAAACCCTGGTTATTAAACAATCACTCCAGGATAGACGACATTTTTAATCGAATTATAAATAATGTCCTTGAAGAGGAATCAAAAAAATCACCTTGGAAATCTGCTATTAAGAAATCTGCCTATGATTATTATCGTAAAAACAGCAGTACCTCGCCTACTGAAATACTCACAGCTTCTGTAGATAAATTAATTATAGATGACTCCCTAAACAGCAAACTAGAAGATTACCTTTATCAGCAGTTGGACAATACTGATTTAAATGATATTTTATCATACTTACAAAATACCATTGAACAGCAGAATAAGCAAAATCCAGCCCAGGAGTCTAACAAAAATAAAGATACTTCTGCCTTAGATGATGATCAATCAAGCAAGATAGCTAGAGGTATAAGCGTATATCTAAGTACATATTTATCTAATCTTAAATAGGATAAATTAAAAAATATTTCCCAAAAAACTATTGATGAAATCATCGACTTAAATAAGCTTAATCTAGATTCCTTGATAAATATTTTTAATAATAACCAGGATATCGAAAATTACTTATTGGAATTATTACTTACTAATTTAGATAAAGGAATAGATAATTTTGTTCATAATAAATTAGACAAGTTCATTAACATAGAACAAAGTGATATATATTATGATAAACTTAATAATTCCTTTAAAGATAAACAAGAATATTTACAAGAATTAGTAAAAAGAAATTTTTATAAAAAAAACGAAAACAAAACCTTGGCTCAATTAATTAATCCTCAAATAGAAGAAACGTCCATATTATACCTTAAAAAAACAATTATTACTCACTTTAAATTAGAATTCCAGAAAAAGAACAATCAAACGATAAATAACTTAGTAAAAAGTCTTAGTAATAGAACAAATTTTAATGAAAAGGTATCAGATAATATTATATATCAGATCAATAATAACCTACCTGTTTTACTTAAAGGTAATATTTCTGCTGCAATTAAAAACAACCTAGAAGCAGTCTCAGATGATAACATAAAGAATATCTTAGAAGATTTCGTGGGCAGAGAACTTAAACCTATAACCTACTTTGGTGCATTCCTGGGTCTTTGCTCTGCTTCCTTACTCTATTTACTGCAGATAAATACAGCATTAGTACCTTCCTTTCAACTACCTGTATCAATGCTGGTCTATGGTTTTATAGGTTATATTACAAATGTAATCGCCATAAAAATGGTCTTTAAACCATATGCTAAAAAGAAATTATTAGGGATTCCTCTACCCTTTACCCCTGGAGTTGTTAGTAAAGAGAAAAATAGATTTGCTCAATCAGTTGGTAAATTTATAGATGAGGAATTGCTTAATTACGACACTGTAAAAAATACAATACAGAATAAAAAAGCTATCATAAAACAGATCTTTACTAAATCCCTGACTGCTAAAAATTATCAATTACCGAGAGAAATCTTGGTACAAAATAGCGAAAAAATAAGCGCTATTTTATTTAAT
>JBDNGI010000280.1:0-1795 GCA_041689345.1 Halanaerobiales bacterium | reverse complement strand
TTTGTAAGTTTTTTACCATATTCAACTAACTCTTCCCAGGTTGAAGGTGGTTCAGTATATCCTTCCTCTTCCAGGAGGTCACTTCTATAAGCTAATGGCCTTATATCTACCCGCCATGGAATACCATAGACCTTTCCCTGATAAGTAACATCGCCTAAAGAAGCAAATCTATCTAATTTAAGCTCCTCTTTATATTCGTCAAGACGCATTGGGCCTGCTTTTCCATTACCCATCGCAACATTAGAATATAACCAGAACATGTCTCCTACATCAGGAGCAGGTCCACCTTTTGAAACTAAAGTCCATTTATTAAAAGCAGTATCCCAGTTTTGAATTTCATACTCAACATTAATGCCTGTTTCTTCTTTAAATTCGGAAACAAGTTTATCCATTATTTTTACCTGAATTGCTCTATCACCATAATTCTGCATCCACATTGTAATAGTAGGTCCTGCCATCGCAACAGAAGCTACTGTAAATAATGTCAAAACAACAATTGCTAAGATAAAACTCTTATTCATTTTCAATTTTTTTTCCTCCTTGTTTTTTAGTGTGAAAATACGATTTAATCTCTTTTATTAAGAATCACCTCCTTTTATATTTAAGATAGAACACCATCTACATCCTATCTTATTACAATAACTATCTCAATGAAATGAAATAAACTAAATTAGTAATTCATTTTAAAAAATAACGTTATAAATTAAGTTATTATAACTATTTTATTATATATTTTAACATCTATTTTCTGCCAATAACTTTTTTAACTGCTTCAATAATGTGTTCTGTATTCATCTTATATTGTGTAAATAATTCTTCTGGGTCCCCTGATTCACCAAATACATCCCTCAAGCCTATCATCTCCATAGGTAATGGGTTTTCAGTTGCAAGTGCTTCAGCTACAGCACCACCAAGACCCCCTATAATGTTATGGTCTTCAGCTGTAACAACAGCCCCAGATTTTTTAGCATACTTAAGAATTAAATCTCTATCTAAGGGTTTTATGGTATGGATATCTATTACATTAACTTGAATACCATCTTCAGCAAGGGCTTCAGACGCTTTCAAAGATTTTCCTACCATGAGACCAGTAGCAACAATAGTACATTCTGCTTTAGAACTATCTGATACCACTATTCCTTTACCAATTTTAAATTCCATATCATCATCATAAATATCCGGTACTGCATTTCTCATTAATCTTAGATATACAGGGCCATCATATTCAGCTATAGCAAATACAGCCTTTTTAGTAGCTACTGGATCAGCTGGTTGAATTACTGTCATATTGGGAATAGCTCGCATTATCGCTATATCTTCTATGGCCTGATGTGATGTGCCGTCAGAAGAAACCTGTAAACCACCATGACTTGCTGCTATTTTTACATTAAGTTTAGGATATGAGATAAAAGTCCTGACCTGTTCTAAAGCCCGCATACTGGCAAATACTGCATACGTTGTAGCAAAAACAGTCATACCTGTAGTAGCAATACCAGCAGCAGTACCAAGCATGTTTTGTTCAGCTATCCCCATATTATATGACCTATCAGGAAACTCCCTATGAAAATGTATTGAATGGGTAGACTTAGAAATATCAGCATCTACTACTATAACATCTTTATTCTTTCTACCTAGTTCTAATAATGCTTCTCCAAATGCCTGTCTTGTTGGAATAGTACCCATTTAGATCTCACCCCCCAATTCTTTCATGGCCTGTGCAAATTCTTCCTCATTTGGGATCTGTCCGTGCCATTTACAAACATTTTCCATATAAGAAACACCTTTACCCTTAATA
>JBDNGI010000279.1:0-3063 GCA_041689345.1 Halanaerobiales bacterium | reverse complement strand
GCTCTGCTTTTGAGTGAATCACTTTGTGTGTTTGCTCAGAACTTGTAAGACTAGTTTACAATTAATCTTTGAGGTTAACTGTAAAAAAGCAAGGTTCTATGAATAAGGAATCCTCGTGGGCTTGCCCCGAGGAGCGTCAATACTATAAGCTATACACAAACCAGTTCCTGGAAGAAAAAAAATAGTCTAGAAACGGGCACATAAGTTCTATGAGTCATTAGGATATAATCTGGATGAAGTTCAGGGTTTCAGAAAATGTATTAAATAAAAGATTCTGTGTAATAACCTGGAGATAAACTAAATGGAATATGCGTATACTATAATCAAACTGGCAAAAGTGTAAAGCCAGTTTGATTTTGTTCTGTTTTAAAATTATTGGCCTTTTTAAAATCTCAAGTAATAAGTTGATAAAGTATTCAATGGAAAATAACGATACTTTATGGTAGAATAATATGGAAGGTTTATTATGGTATTTTATAATACTATACACCTAGTGGGATTAATATAGAGGGCATCCTTTAGGAGAAATACTTAAGGATTCTCGATAATTCAATTACCGTGAGGTTTACGCAAGGTTGTTACTACAGCTCAGATTTCCCAACTGTAGTTATCACATATAAGTAGCGAGAAAATTGTAGATATACTTTAAAGCAAATTCCAAACTATTAAGGTGGGTATTAAATGTCTAATATAAAAATGTCGAAAAAACCGGAAGATATTAGAGTGGTTGTTGGTATGTCGGGAGGTGTTGATTCCTCAGTGGCAGCACTGTTATTAAAAGAGCAGGGTTATGATGTTATCGGGGTATTTATGAAAAATTGGGAGGAGAAAGATGAAGAAGGTTTATGTACAGCAACTGAGGATTATGAAGATGCCAAAAGGGTAGCTCAACAGATAGGTATACCCTGTTATACTGTGAACTTTGAGCAAGAGTATTGGGACAGGGTGTTTGAGTATTTTCTGGAAGAATATAAAAGAGGAAGAACACCGAATCCAGATGTTATCTGTAATAAAGAAATAAAGTTTAAATCTTTCCTAAATTATGCCTTAAAAATAGATGCTGATTACCTTGCAACTGGTCATTATGCCCAAATAGATTATCAAGAAGGTTATTATAATTTGTTGAAAGGTAAAGATGATAATAAGGATCAGACCTATTTCTTATGTACATTGGGACAGAAACAACTAGAAAAAACACTTTTCCCTATAGGTGATTTACCAAAAGATAGGGTCAGAGAGATTGCCAAGAAACATGGATTGAGGACGGCTGAGAAAAAAGATAGTACCGGGATTTGTTTTATAGGCGAAAGGAATTTTAAGGATTTTTTAAGTAATTATTTACCTGCTCAACCTGGTCAGATTAGAACCTTAGATGAGGAAGTTGTAGGCAAACATGATGGTTTAATGTATTATACAATGGGTCAGCGGAGAGGTCTCGGCCTGGGTGGAGGTATTGGTGATGGTTCTGGGGAACCATGGTATGTTGCAGCTAAGGATCTTAAGGAAAATATATTATATGTTGTTCAAGGTTCGGATCACCCTGAGCTATTTTCTGTCGGTTTATCTGCTTCTGAGTTATTCTGGGTAAAGGGAGACCCGCCAAAAAATGAGTTTTCCTGTCAGGCTAAATTTAGGTATCGACAAAATGACCAAGGGGTTAAAGTAAAGGTTAAAGAAAAATCCTGTAAAGTGACATTTATCGAGGAACAACGAGCAGTTACTCCTGGCCAGTTTGTTGTATTTTATGATGGGAACAAGTGTCTTGGTGGAGGGGTAATTGATAAAACATATAAGTAAAATTCTGTTTTGAAGGGATCCTACGGAGATTATATCGGAATATTTATAGCTATATAAGTTTAAATATGTAGGGGGTTTTGTTAATGTCTAGAATTTTAATCGTGGAAGATGAGGTTCAGTTAGCTAGATTGCTAGAACTTGAATTGGAACATGAAGGATATCAGGCTGTTGTAGAGAATAATGGGAGTGATGCTTTAGAGAGGCTAAAAGAGGGAGATTTTCAAATAGTATTACTTGATATTATGCTTCCTGAGCTTGATGGGCTAGTGGTTTGCAAAAAAATCCGTAAGTTTTCTGATATACCAGTAATAATGGTAACAGCTAAAGATGCTGTTCCTGACAAAGTAAAAGCCCTTGATATAGGTGCAGATGATTATATAACAAAACCCTTTGCTATAGAGGAATTATTAGCCAGGATACGTGCCCTATTAAGGAGAAAAAATGATAAGAATAAAGATCAATCCAGTATCTTAAAATTCTCAAATCTGACTATAGATAAAAACAAGTATAGGGTTGAAAGGGACGATAAAGAGATAGAGCTTACTAAAAAGGAATATGATTTACTTGTTTATATGACGGAAAATGAGGGTATTGTTCTCTCTAGAGATGATATTTTAAGTAATATATGGGGTTATGATTATCTTGGTGAGACAAATGTTGTTGATGTATATATTCGTTATTTGAGGAGTAAAGTTGATGACCCTTTTGATGAAAAATTGATAAAAACTGTTCGTGGAGTTGGCTATGTTTTAAGGGGCGAAAAGGAATGATGAGGGATGATCTGCAATGAGTGGTTTTTTAACCTGGCGCAAAACGATCTCTGGTAGGCTTACTACAATTTATGTACTTGTCTTTATCCTGGTTTTGCTAGCCCTAAATACAGCTGCCTATCTGGGTTTAGGTTATTATATGAATCATAATGCCCGTAATGGGCTGGATAATACCATGGATTTTTTATCAAATAGGTTAGTACAATTAAATTATTATAATACAGGATTGATTGAAGAGATTAGCCGTAGTGAGCAAAATATATATTTCCGCTTACTTTCAGATAAAAAATCAGTTCGTTTTCAATCTAAGTTGTTGGAAGGAGTAGATATACCAGTAGTACAGGGTTATCAGAGTCTTCAGATTGATGGAAGACGATTTACATATAAGACTAGCCTTATACTAGAACAGGGGAAATTTATCGGTTATATACAGGCTATACGCGAGATGACTGCTGAATATAGATTTTTGAGAACACTTTTAACAATTATGTTGATT
>JBDNGI010000278.1:0-1907 GCA_041689345.1 Halanaerobiales bacterium | reverse complement strand
TTTTCAAGCCCTGGAAATGTAATAAGGTACAAGAATAAATGGTTAATGTGTGTACAAACTTATCCAAGACCGGAAGGTGAAAAATATGGTAATGGAAATTCACGGATATGGTTGATGGAAAGTGATGACCTAGAAAACTGGAGTCAAGCTAAGTTAATGTATGTTAAGGGTTTAGACGTTGCTAAGGAAAATATGGGTAGGATGATAGATCCTTATCTGCTTAGAGATAAAGATAATCCAGATAAAATATGGTGTTTTTATAAACAGAATGGTGCCAGCATGTCTTATACTTATGATCTAAAAAAATGGACGTATTTTGGGAATATTAATTCTGGTGAAAATGTGTGTTTACTTGTAGAAAATAATAAATATATACTTATTCATTCTCCCAGTAATGGTATAGGGTTTAAAAAATCTAAGGATTTAAAAACTTGGGAAGATCTAGGGGTTATCTCATTGGGTCAGGAAAGTTGGCCCTGGGCTCGGGGTAGGCTGACGGCTGGATTTGTCTTGGACTGTAAACAGGTTCAAGGCATCGGGAAATATCTAATGTTTTTCCATGGGACTCCAGAGGATGAGAGTATAACTTTTGATACTCATGCTAGTATTGGTCTGGTCTGGAGTAATGATTTATTTAATTGGAAATAAGAGCAATTAGGGGGAATAAAAACGAAAGAAGTCAGCTGGGGAATTATTGGTTGTGGTGATGTAACAGAAAGAAAGAGTGGCCCGGCTTTACAAAAGATAGAGAAATCTTCTCTTGTTGCAGTTATGAGAAGGACAGGGGAACTAGCTAAAGATTATGCGGAGAGGCATAATGTACCAAAATGGTATGACAGGGCAGAGGATTTGATCAATGATCCAGAGGTAAACGCAGTCTATGTGGCTACACCACCTTTTACCCATAAAAAATATACAATTATGGCAGCGAAGCAGGTCTGCCTGTTTATGTAGAAAAACCTATGGCTTTAAATTATAGTGAGACTCAAGAAATGATTGCAGCTTGTGAAAAAAACGATGTTCAGCTTCATGTTGCCTATTATAGAAGAGGAATGCCTCGGTTTTTAAAGATTAAAGAATTACTGGATCAGGGAGAGATAGGTGAGGTAAGAACAGTTAATATTAGACTGGCCCGACCCATTGCGAAAGAAGAAAAGGAGGGATCCTCACTTTCTTGGCGGGTATTTCCCAGCGGAAGATAATGTGATTGCTGTTTTTAGATTTAAAAATGGAATCCAAGGTGTAGGTAGCTGGACATTTAACGGCTATCACAACCTTGATCAAAATGAAATTATCGGAAATAAAGGACGGATTTTATTTTCTTCCTTTCAAGAAGAACCTATTATTTTAGAAAACGAAGAAGGTAGAAGGGAAATAGATTTTTCTTATCCAGAACATGTTCAGCAGCCGTTATTAACAGAGGTAGTTGATAGTCTACTGGGAGAGGGAACATCTCCTTCAACAGGAAAAATAGCAGCTAGAACTACTAAAGTGATGGACCATATTATAGCAGAATATTATCAAAAATAATTTTTCAAGTAAATATTTCCTATATATAGGGAATATTTACTTGACTGTGATACTAGATATAAGAAATAAAGTTGAACTTAAGGGATAAGGAATGGAGAGTAAAAAGAATGAACAAATGGTATAATATTAATGCCCGTTTGCTCCGCACATTAACTTTTTCTTAAAGGGTTTTGTGGGGTAGTTTTTTATTTTTTTCAATAATGAATATAATATATGAGCTGCGGTTTAATTACTACATTGACGCTCCTCGGGGCAAGCCCACGAGGATTCCTTATTCATAGAACCTTGCTTTTTTACAGTTAACCTCAAAGATTAATTGTAAACTAGTCTTACAAGTTCTGAGCAAACACACAAAGTGATTCACTCAAAAGCAGAGC
>JBDNGI010000277.1:0-2598 GCA_041689345.1 Halanaerobiales bacterium | reverse complement strand
TGTCCTATATCAGTCTGCTTCTTCTTTTTTGGTATATTAAGTATAATAAGTCCAGTTAATAATAATAATGCCCCTACTTTAACAAAGTTATTTATTGGTTCTTGGAAAAATAACCAGGCCCATAAAAGTGTAAACAAAACACTAGAGTTACTAATAATAACAGCTATTATAAGAGGGGTCTTTTTTAATGCCTTAGCATAGATATAAAAGCTTATCCCAGTAACAAAACCTAAACCTAGCAAAGATAATACTGGCCAAAAATTCAGATCCCCTGTAAATTGAAAATTAAATGGCAGCGGAATCGCTGTAAGTATAGCACTATATAAAAATATAGAAAGATTCATATTACCGGATTCCATAGTTTCAATCAACTTTTTTTGACTAATCAAATGGGTTCCTGCTCCAATTGCAGACATGATAAATAAAATAGTTATTAAAAAACTCTGATCTAAAAACTCTTCTAAAGGTACCCCTTTCCAACTTACAAGTAATACACCGCATATACATAAAATTATTGCTATCATCTTTTTCAAATATATTTTCTCATCAAAGTAAAGAACAGCAACAAAAGCAATGAATATTGCCTGAACTGGCCAGATAATTATATTCCCATAAGCAAAGCCCATAGATATAGCCAAATTTTCGAACAGGTAATTAATACTTTTACCAATTACTGCAAACCAAATCCACTTGTTTCTCCAATGCAATTTTATTTTCTTCTTCCTAATCAATAAATACAAGCCCAAGAAAATTACTCCAAACAAAAAGCGGGACAATGTTATTATGCTGCTTCCCACCATCATAGACGCTGACTTAACCATGACACCAACAAAGCTCCACATAATTGCTGTTAAAAAAAGTAATAATATGTTCATTTTGTCAACCTTTCCGCAAATCATCTAGCTAACAACAACCCATTAGCTTGAATTAGTAGTTTTACCATCCACCCTAAGCCCTAAGGTAATATTAGAAAATATTCTACAAAATACTACTTTTAATTCACTTATATAGTTTATACAAATAATATTAAATTCCTCTATTTTTATTTTCAAAAATACCGATAATCATTTGGCATAGGCTTTAATAGTTACATATAAATAATTTTCAATATTTTAAGATAAAATAATGAATAAAGGAGGTCGGTAGCATTTTATAATAATAAAAGGTACTATGTTATTGGTATAATAATTAAAAGAATGCTTTAAAGTAAACTAAAATATATTCTAAAGGAGTGTTAATCATGACTATTGAAGGCTACGATTTTTGCAATCTTACTGAAGATATATAAGTCCCACTTATATTTTTCTTAATAATACTTAGTGTATGCATAATTAGTATAATTGGCTAGAACGGCAAGTGTAATTATTAAGTATTATTTATATAGTTCAACTAAGATTAAAAATTTGGAAAGGGATTTAAACGATAAAAATATGGATGAACATGATGATGATGTCATTTTATTAGCATTTAGTAAAAATAATTAGTTACCCCTTGCTATGTTTTTCACTATATGATATTTAAAATCATCTGCTGGAAATTGCGTCACTAAGACTGCCACTTACGTAAGTGGCAGGTCTTAGTTGTTGTACATATAATATACTGTATTATACAATTTTGAAGTATGGCAAAATAGGCAATTCATCCCCACCTAAAATAAAAAATTAAGATGGAGTTTTCTTGTCTGTTTTAAATAAAAAAATGATAGCAATAATATTCTTGACATTATTCAATTTGTTAAATATAATAATGATGTAATATAATTATTCGGAGGTGTTAATATGAGAACAACAATAAATATCCCTGATGACGTAATAAAAGAAACGGAAGCTATTTATAAAACTAATTCTAGATCCAAAAGTATTGAGCTGGCACTTAAAGATGCATTACAACAGAAAAAACTAGAACAATTAAAAGGGATGATTGGTAAAATAGAATTTGATGAGGATGTAATAAATAACTCAAGGCATGAAGAAAGATGAAGAAACTACTTGTAGATACTTCAATATGGATTGAATACTTTAAAGGAGAAAAAGGTGTACAAAAAATTATTAATGATAATAAAAACTATAAAATTTTTATTACTGGTCCAGTCATCACTGAATTAATACTTGGGATTAAAACACAAAAGGAAAAAAAAAGGTTTGCAATGTGTATAAATGCTTTACCAAAACTCCAGATATCTGATAATGACTGGATAGCTGCAGGCAATATAGGGAATTCCCTTAGAAAAAAAGGAGTTACAATCCCTCTTCCTGATTTAATAATTTATAGTATTGCAATTGCAAATGATTGTGCTTTATTTACACTTGATAAGCATTTTGAATTTATTAGAGATACTACACAAACTGATTTTGAAATAATTCACATATAATTTAAACCACATCATCTATCAGAACCACTTTCTTACCTTTAATCTTCTCAGCATCTATTCCATTAAGTACTAGTTGCTGTTTCTTTTCTGTTGTAATTGACTTTACATCTAATACCCCTGCAAGCACCCATGCTGGGCGCACTGAAAAAAGGTCGTTTCACAACGACCTTTCAAACTCCTGATTCAGATATCTCCTAATATTAAATTAATACTTTCCCGAAATTTTT
>JBDNGI010000276.1:0-3998 GCA_041689345.1 Halanaerobiales bacterium | reverse complement strand
TTTAAGTGTCTTTCCTAATGCCGGTCTGCCTGTATGTATCAGTGGGAAAACAAGCTATCCCGAATCACCTAAAGAATTTATTAAGCTAATAAAGGAATTATTTGAGTATAATGTTCGTATTATTGGGGGTTGTTGTGGTACTTCCCCTGAATATATAACTGCAGTAAAAAAAGAACTTAACAAGTATGATTTTTCTCAAAAATTTTCTAGTCAACAAGATAATAAACCATTATATTTATCGGGTAATAGGGAGTATCTTGAATTAACCGATACTAGTCCTGTTTATATTATTGGAGAAAAGTTAAATCCTACTGGTAGAAAAGACATTAAAGAGGCCTTGGGAAAAGGGAATTGGCGCTATTTGAGAAAGATTGCCAGGGATCAGCTTAAGGCTGGTGCTAAATTACTTGATGTTAATATAGGTATTCCAGGTATAGATAAGATAGAAGTTATGAAGAAGATAATTCATGAGCTGCAATTGGAGTTTTTCCAGCCATTAGTAATTGACTCCACTAACCCTGATGTATTAGAAGCTGGTTTAAAAGAATATATAGGTAAACCCCTGATTAATTCTGTAAGTGGTGATCAGGCAATTATGGATAAGATTTTTCCTCTGGTAAAGAAATATGGTGCTGGAGTAATTGGTCTAACCCTTGATGAGAAGGGAATTCCTAATACAGTAGAGGGTAGATTAGCTATTGCTAGAAGAATTGTTGGAGAGGCAACTAAATATGGTATAGATAAGAAGAATATTTATATAGACACCCTGGCTCTGACAGTTGGATCAGATCAGGAGCAAGTGATGATAACCCTGGAGACATTAAAACAGGTGAAAGAGGAGTTGGGAGTAAAGACAACCCTTGGTGCCAGTAATATATCACATGGATTACCGGAAAGGGAACTTATTAATCAAGTATTTTTAAGTATGGCTATCGGATATGGACTGGATTTGCCAATAGCAAATCCCTTTGATGAAAGGATTCATAATCAGATAAAGGCTGCCAATTTAATTACAAATAGGGATAAAGATGGGGAAGAGTTCCTCAAAAAATATCTTGTAGATAGGAGCAAAGAGAATAGTACAGAAAAGACTAAAAAAGGGGTTTCGGCTGGAGAAAATGAAATCAAGATAACTATCGATAAAAAGGTAAATAATCTAGAGGATATAAATCAGGCAGTACTAAATGGAGACAGGAATAATATTATTAATTTAATGGAAAGATCACTCAATAATAATAGTCCTCAGGATATTATTGATAGAATCTTAATTCCTGCGATTCAAGAAGTGGGGCACCTTTATGATAGTGGTGTTTATTTTCTCCCACAACTATTAAAAAGCGCAGAAACGATGCAGAAGGCATTTGATTTTCTGAAAGGAAAGATGTTAACAGGCGAAAAGCATCAGAGTAAAGCAATTATATTATTAGCAACAGTAAAAGGAGATATACATGATATCGGGAAAAATATAGTTAAGACAATCTTCTTGAATCATGGATATGATATTATAGATTTAGGAGCAAATGTTGATAGTGAATTAATAGTAGAGACAGCAATTGAAAAAGGGGTTGATTTTGTTGCTCTTAGTTCATTAATGACCACAACACTTGAGGAAATGAGCATTGTAATTAATCTTTTAAAGGCAAAAAAATATAAAGGTAAGACAATTATAGGTGGTGCAGTAACAAGTCAGGAATTTGCTGATGAAATAGGTGCAGATATATATGCTAGGGATGCCCTTGATGGAGTAAGAAAGGTTAATGGGATTTTAGCTAAAGTAATTAATAAATAATAAATAGGAGATGATAGCTATGGGCGATAAAATAAAAACATATAAGGATATAGATGCTTCATTATTAAAATCTATCCCAAATCCAACTGGTCAAGCTTATGAAATAAAAGTAAAAATCCCAGAATGTACATTTTTGGGAGTAAAGAATCAACCGGACTTTGCTACTATTTATCTTACGTTTTACCCTGGAGGGAGTGTAATTGAATTAAAGTCTTTAAAATATTATATATCTCACCTTAGAGATATTGTGGTATCTTATGAGCGTTTAATTAATATTATCTATGATCAAATGATGGAGAGTTATAAACCTGAGAGATTAAGAATTGTGATGATCTGTAATCCTCGTGGAGGGATTAGTTCTAAACTGACAGTTGACTCTGATTGGAAAGAGCGAGGAGGAGATGAGAAATATAGAGAGTGGGATTTACAGGATGACACTTGGAAGGTTGTTGTATAAAGCTAATTGCTAATTATAATTTATTTCGACATATATACTAGGAATATAATTGCCTGTAAATGAATAAATATATCAGTAATAATGAGTCTTCTGCATATCGTAATAATTAGTAGAAAAGGATAATTGTTATAGTAATTATCCTTTTCTTAAATAAAACTCGCAAGCGCTTGCAAAAAAATGCTGCAAGCGCTTGCGAAAATTAGAAAAGTAGTGTATAATGTATTTAGTTGAGTGAGTGGTAAGGAATATTACAATCTCACAGTAAGTCTTAGAACTTATTATAAGGTATTAAGGAGTGTATTTATATGCCCTTAACATTAAAGGATATTGCTAGAATAGCTGGAGTTGCAGAGTCAACTGTTTCTAGGGCAATAAATAACAAGCCAGGGGTTGGAGAAGAAACAAAACAAAAAATAATGAAAATTGTAGAAGAATATAATTTTCAACCCAATCAAATGGCTCAAGGATTAGCTAAAAAAGAAACACATATGATAGCTTTGATTATATCAGATATATCTACACCAGGTTATAATAAGATTATTAAAAGTATAGAGGCTGTGGCAGATAATAGAGGATATAATGTTATTATTTGTAATACAGATAATAATCTTGATAAAGAAAAGGCCTATTTGAAGATGGTATCAAATAATCGTGTGGATGGAGCAATTATTATAGGAGGAGAACTAGCAGATAAGAATGTATTGAATCTTGCATTGAATAAAGAGGATTTAATAGTCTTAGTAAATTGTTTAGCTGAAGAGATGCTTATTCCGACAATATTAATTGATAGTTTTAAAGGTGCTTTTCTGGCCACATCACACCTTGTTGAACAAGGTATAGAAAGAATAGCTATTATTATGGGTTCTCGTAGTGACTATCTTGAGTCTGAAAAATTAAATGGTTATCAACAGGCTTTAGAATCCCTTGATATACCTTATGATGAACAGTATATTGTTGAGACAGATGGAAGTAGAGAAGGTGGCTATAATGGTTTTTTTAAAGCCATTGAAGCAGAGGAGTTACCTGTAGGTTTTTTTGTTACAGGTGATATGATGGCTATAGGGTTAATAGATGCTATCAAAACGGGTGGGTATTTTATACCAGATGATTTTTCTATAGTTGGTTATGGGGAAAGTCAAATCACCTCGATAATTAATCCAGCACTCACTGTTGTGGCTGAACCTTTAGAAGACTTAGGTCTCTATGCTGCTGATTACTTAATAAAGTTAATTGATGAAAAATCACCTGATGAATTAATTAAAGTCTTAGACCCAGTTTTAAAACTGCGGGATACTACAAAGCCGCAGGTAAAGTGACTTCTTAGCTTCAAAGATTTTTTTGAAGCTTAGTGGAATAAATCCTGATACTTACTCTCTTTAGATATTTTTTTATTTCTTTGGTATAATCGAGGGAGTTAGATGTTAGGGAAAAATACAAAAATTACAAGGAGGATTTTAAATGTCTAGTGTTACTTTAACTGATATTACAAAGATGTTTGATGATGTTACTGCTGTTAATAAGGCAAGTCTAGAGATTAGAGATAAGGAATTTTTGGTATTAGTAGGGCCTTCAGGTTGTGGGAAAACTACGACTTTGAGAATGGTTGCTGGATTAGAGGAAATTACTAGTGGTACTATTGAAATTGGAGATACCGTTGTTAATGATGTTCCACCAAAAGATAGAGATATAGCTATGGTTTTCCAGAATTATGCCCTTTACCCCCATATGGATGTATATAATAATATGGCTTTT
>JBDNGI010000275.1:0-11239 GCA_041689345.1 Halanaerobiales bacterium | reverse complement strand
TAGCTGCCATTCTCTATATTTTTATTATACCAAACACACTTTTACCAACATCTGGTTCATGTAGACAAGCATCCAGACAAAATTCACATTCTACCATACACTTATTGCAGATATCAATACATTTTTGATATTTATCCATATGAGTTTTCATTCCTGTTGTAATAACTAACACTCCTTTCCTTCTATTTATAAATAGTATTTGTTTAACTCATATAAAATATAACAAAAATTTAACCGACAGTATATAATACTGCCGGTTTTTATATTAACTATATTATTTTTTTTTAGTTCTATAAAGTTATTTAACAGACTTAAGCTGTTTCAAATAATCAAGTCCATCATCAAGAATAAAAATAGTCTCTTTATCAAGTGATTTTTCATAAGATTCCAGGGTACGCCAGAAATAATAAAAATCAGGATCAGCACTATAAGCCTCATTATAGATCTGTAAAGACATAGCATCACCTTCACCACGTAGTTCCTGTGCCCTCATGTTAGCCTGGGCTACAATAATTCTAGCCTCTTTTTCAGACTCTGCTTTTAAAATCTGGGCTTCCTTTTCACCTTCAGACCTAATCTCTTTAGCCTTTTGCTCTCTTTTTGAACTCATCCTTTGATAAACAGCAATTTCGTTGGCCTGTGGTAAATCTGCTCTTTTTATTTTAACATCAATCAATTTTATCCCATAATCCTTCAGCTGTTCTGTACTTCGCTCAGTAATACTAGTTAGATAACCAGCTCTCTTTTCTGAGACAATATCATCAAAGCTGTGTGATGCCAGATTATTCCTTAGGTTTGAATAGACAATATCATCAATCCTGGTCTGAGCAATAGTCAAACTTCCACTCATAGCCTGGATAAATTTAACTGGGTCATCTATTTTCCAGATAGCATAATTATCGACATTCAATCTTTTCTGATCATTAGTAATTAAATTTCTGGGTTGTATATCATATGAAAGTAATCTATCCTCTAAATAAATTACACTTTGAATAAAAGGTATTTTAGTATATAAACCAGGTTCTTTAGCAACCTTAACTATTTCTCCAAACTGCTTAACTACAGCAATATTAGTCTAATCTACAGTAAATAAAATCATATTATATAGCAAAATAGCTAGCAGAATAACAAGAGCAAATACTATTAATTTTTTCATTCTACCATACCCCCATCATTATTTAGAATTTTATTAATATCAAGTAGTTTTAATACACTACTACCTGACGCCTCTTCTGTTAGTACGATTTTCTGGGTTCCGGGTAATATTTTTTCCATACTCTCAATATATAATCTTGTTTTAGTTACTTCCTTACTTCCCATATTATATTTAGCAAGCACATCTTTAAACTTAGCCACATCACCCTGAGCTGATGTTATCTTCTCTTCTTTATAGGCCTCAGCATTATTTATAATTCCTGCAGCCTCTGCCTCTGCTTCTGGAACTACCTTGTTGGCATATGATCTGGCCTGATTAACATATGTCTTACGATCTTCATGGGCACTATTAACATCATCAAAGGCCTTTGCCACTTCTTCTGGTGGGTTGGCATCCTGAAGCTTAACAGCTTCAACTAAAATTCCAGTCTGATAATTATCAAGTAGTATTTGAAGATCCATATAAACATCCTGAGCAATTTCTTCTCTATCAATAGTAATTATTTCAGTAAGATTTCTCTTAGCAATTTCCTCCCTAATTATAGCCTCAGACATCGCCTTAATTATCGCCTCTGGGTCAATTAAATTAAATGCAAATTTTTCGGGATTCTTCACCTTATATTGTACAGCAAATTCTATATGCACAATATTACTATCACCTGTCAGCATCTGAGCTTCCTCTTTATTAATTCTATACCTGGGATTAGGTGGCGGAGATATAGTTTCATATCCTACCTCAATTTTCCTAACCTCGCTAATATTAACTATAACTACAGATTCAATAGGTGTAGGAATGTGATAATTAAGCCCGGGACTTACTGTCCGAACATGTTCACCAAATCTCTTTACAAGACCAACCTCTGATGGATTTACTGTATAAAATCCCTGGGCAGCCCACAATCCTACTAGAATGATAATTATAAGCCAGCCTGTCCCACCACGCATATACTTTTTCACTATAGCGAAAGCCTGATTAATATCTATTGCATCCTTGTCATTAAACGGTTGATTAGTGTTTTCATCCATACTAAATATTACCCCCTTTTTTTGATAATACTATAATCAAAGATAAAAAATTATATTTATGGATCATCTCCAATTTAAGGGAGAAGAACCATACTTGCTTAACATCAAATTCATATATAACAAAGATAAAACCCCTGACTAATAATTTAGCCAGGGAATAGTTGCTATATATTACAAGCATTATTTACTTTATAATGTAACAACATTTGCAGCTTGTGGACCGCGATCGCCTTCAACAACTTCAAATTCTACTTCTTGACCTTCTTCTAAACTTTTGAAACCTTCATTTTGAATCGCAGAAAAATGTACAAATACGTCGTCTCCTTCTTCTCTTTCAATAAAGCCAAAACCTTTTTGATCATTAAACCATTTTACTTTACCATTATAAATCATTAAATATATTCCTCCTAAATTTTCTTAGGGCAAGTATAACTGTTTTTTAAATGCCCCACTTGAGATTACTATACCATACAAATATGGTAAAATCAACAGGTTTTTTACATAAATCTTGTTTTAAAGATTGTTTTAAAAATAAATGGGAGGTTCAAGATACTTCTTCTTTTTTTCCCATACTTGAATTAATGAGTTTCAAACATAATTTGCAATCTCCCAATGCCCTATGTTCTTGATTGTTATTACGTAGTTTTGAAGTTGCAATTTCAATTACTTTATCGTTTTTACCAAGTCCTGTTGTCTCAGTATCAACTATACAATAATCCTTTTTGTTATTAAGCCATTCCCTTCTTTTTCTCAAGGCATTTTCTTTAGACATATTCAAACCCCCATATTTGTTAAAATCTCAAATCAGTAAACTGCTTTTTTCTGTTATTTTTACTCTGTTTTTTTAATTTCTACAAATATGATTAATCTCCTTATATTACTAATATTTTTCTTAAAATCAATATAGGTTAATATTTAATAGGTTAATATTTAAAATGACTCTCAGTTATATAGTACCGAATAAATGACTTGTGATTTTATATGGTAACACCACTGATACTAATTTTTATCCAACTTGCCCCACTTTAAACTGACTTTGATATATGTCAGCATAAAACCCATCTCTCGCTAACAGTTGTTCGTGCTTACCCATTTCTACTATATCACCACTATCCATAACAAGAATTAAATCAGCATCTCGAATTGTAGATAAACGATGAGCTATAATAAAGCTGGTGCGATCTTTCATTAAATTATCCATCGCCTTTTGTATCTGCACCTCTGTACGAGTATCAACAGAGCTAGTTGCTTCATCAAAAATAAGAACCTTAGGATCTGTCAATATGGCTCTTGCTATAGTAATTAATTGTTTTTCTCCTTGAGAAACATTCGAGGCCTCTTCATTTAACATCATATCATAGCCATTTGGTAAGGTATGAACAAAACTCTCAACATGTGCTGCCTTTGCAGCAACAAAGACTTCTTCATTACTGGCATCAAGACGCCCATATCGTATATTTTCCAAAATAGTACCATTATAAAGCCAGGTATCCTGTAATACCATCCCAAACAAAGTACGCAAATCACTTCTGGTCATTTCTTTAATATCGTGACCATCGATAAGAATCTGTCCATCATTTAGTTCATAAAACCTCATTAATAATTTCACCATTGTCGTTTTTCCTGCACCAGTAGGACCAACTATAGCCACCTTTTGACCAGCTCTAATAGTTGCAGAAAAATCATTAATAATTATTTTATCACGATTATAACCAAAATGAACATTTTTAAATTTAACACAGCCCTCAACTTTATCCATTTTTACAGGATTTGTAATCTCTGCTATTTCTTCATCTTCTTCCATAAATTCAAAAACTCGTTCAGCGGCTGCAGCAGTCTGTTGAAGTACATTTGAAATATTTGCAATTTGTGAAATAGGTTGGGTAAATTGACGTATATATTGTATAAAGGCCTGTATATCTCCTACCTCTATAATTCTCTTAGCAGCATAATATCCACCCAAAATACTAACTGCAACATATCCTAGGTTACCAATAAAATTCATCAAGGGCATCATTATACTGGTTAAAAATTGTGATTTCCAGGCTGCACCATAAAGCCTTTCATTCAATTTATTAAACTTATTATTACTATTCTTCTCTCCATTAAAGGCCTTCATAACAATATGATTAGCATACATCTCCTCAACATGGCCATTTACATTACCTAAATAATCCTGTTGTTGTTTAAAGTACTTTTGAGATTGTTTTACAATTAGCAAGATTAGGACCATAGATAGAGGAATTATCCCGATTGCTACAAGGCTCATACGCCAACTTATTGACAACATCATTATTAGGACACCTAAAACAGTTGTTACTGAAGTTATTATTTGGCTTAAACTCTGGTTAAGTGTTTGGCTTAGTGTATCAACATCATTAGTAACCCGCGATAATACCTCACCCTTGTTTGTTTTATCGAAATAACTAAAAGGTAGTCTATTGATTTTCTCTGAAATTTCCCTTCTAAACCTATAACTTATCTTCATAGAAACACCAGACATTATCCAACCCTGAATATATCTTAAAAGGGTACTAAATAAATATAAAACAGACAGAGTAAGAATAATATTACGAATAGAACTAAAATCTATATTACCGGTTCCAGCAATTTTAGCCATAACTCCTTGGAAAATCGTAGTAGTAGCATTCCCTAGGATTTTAGGACCAAGTATAGTAAATGTCGAACTAGCAGCGGCAAATATAATTACTACAATAATTGATACTCTGAAGACACTTAAATACTCTATTAATTTTTTCATAGTACCCTTAAAATCACGGGCTTTCTCTCCACCACGCATCATTGCTCCAGGCCCGTGCATTCCACCTCTTTTTCCTTTTTGACGGGAGTGACTAGACTCTTTTTTATTATGGTTCATGCTAGCTCCTCCTTTGATAACTGGGATAGGGCAATTTCTTGATATGTGACACAACTGTTCATTAATTCCTGGTGTGTCCCTTTACCAACTATTTTACCTTCATTAAGAACAATAATCTGTTCTGCATTCATTATTGTAGATATACGCTGTGCAACGATAATATTTGTACTTGAACTTAAATTTTCTTTAAGTGCCTTTCTAAGGTTTGCGTCTGTCTTAAAATCAAGAGCCGAGAAACTATCATCAAAGAGGTATATTTCAGGTTTTTTCATTATAGCTCGAGCAATTGACAACCTCTGTTTTTGACCCCCAGAGACATTATCTCCACCCTGTGAAATATCAGTCTCAAATCCTTCTGAATTCTCTGTAATAAAATCCATGGATTGAGAAATCATCGCAGCCTCTCTAACTTCATTCTCTGATGCATTTTCTTTAGCATACTTTAAATTAGATTCTATTGTTCCACTAAATAACGAACTTTCTTGTGGTACATAGCCGATCTTATCTCTTAGCTCATGTTGGATAATCTCTCTAACATCAACTCCATCTACCATAACCTTACCTGATGCTACATCATAAAATCGAGGAATTAAATTCACAAGAGTACTTTTCCCTGAACCAGTAGAACCAATAATAGCTGTTGTTTGGTTTGCTAAGGCCCTAAAATTAATATTTTTCAACATATCTTCCTCAGCCCCAGGATATCTGAAGGATACATTTTTAAACTCTACAACCCCTCTTAATGTTTTATTGAACTCTTTAGATTTCTCTGGATCAATAATTTTTCCTTCTGTTTCTAATACCTCAGACACACGCTTGGCTGCTACAGAGGCTCGAGGAATCATAATAAACATCATGGACATCATCAAGAAAGCAAATATAATTTGCATTACATACTGCATAAAAGCCATCATATCACCTACTTGCATGCTTGAGTTGGCAATCTGCTGTGCCCCAACCCAAACAATAAGCAATGTCACACCATTCATAATCAACATCATTGTTGGAAACATAACGGCCATAACACGATTTACAAAGAGATTTGTATTGGTCAGTTCTTGATTTGCCTTATCAAATCTCATTTCTTCAAACCCCTGAGTATTAAATGCCCTTATTACCATCATTCCGGAAAGGGCTTCACGGGTGACAAGATTAAGTCTATCTATTAATTTTTGAATTTTTTTGAATTTAGGTACTGCCAGAATAAATACCATTATGATTAAAGCTAGAAGTGCAAATACCGCAACTGCTATAATCCAGGACATTGAAGAACTCTTATTAAGTGCCTTAAGAATACCCCCTACCCCCATTATAGGTGCAAAAAAGACCATTCTAATCATCATTACCACAACCATTTGGATTTGAGTAATGTCATTAGTTGTTCTTGTTATCAGAGAAGCAGTTGAAAATTTATCCAATTCCATCTTAGAAAAACCTTCGACTTTTGCAAATACACTTCTACGTAGATTAAATGCTAATCCTGCTGCTGTTCTTGATGCTAAAAATCCAACAATAACTATACTAATTGCGCTTATCAATGATATCAGTAGCATAATAGAGCCTGTATGAAAAATATAATTATTTTGCAGTTTATCTATACCTATTCCCAGTTTCTCATACTCATTTCTTATAGGTAGAACAGCAGATTGAATAATCATATCATCACCTAATATAGTAAACCGTTTATTTATCTGTTCACTAATCTGACTACGCTGTTCTTGCGGCAAGTTACTTAAGAATCCAAAAAGATCAATATCGACTGGTATTTTTTTGTCTTCAAAAACAAAAGCACCATTTGGAGACTTTGTTTTAATCTCTTCAATCCCGCTAACAGCCATGAATGATTTAGCCATTATTAGATTTAGTTCATTAATTGTGCTCTCATCAATATCCTCAAGGACATAAACAGGTTGATTGATCAGTTCAGGGTATTTTCTTAGATAAGTATCATAATTTATATTTGATTTTTCTATTAAAGTGTAGTAATTTAAAACTTTATTCCTGTTTTCCTTTTTCATTAATGCTATCAGTTTATTCATTTGACTCGCTCTTACTGCTTCAGGTACAGCATTTTCAATTCCTCTTTGTTGTATACCAACATTAACTATATCTGACATGTAATCCGGTAATGCCAGATTAGCCATAGCTTGAATAAACAGGAATAAAATTGCAAGTAAAATTAATCCTGTAAATGGCTTTAAGTATTTTGCTAATTTAAGCATTTTAATGTTCCCCTTTTGCATATTAAATTTCAAATCATCTTTATATAACACTTACTAATATAAATTTTACACTCAGATTAATATTATTAATCTTTCATCTATTATTCCTTATCCATCAATTTCTTTAAAATATTTAAACCCTCAAACACTTTATTTACTTCTTCAGGCGTTGCTTTATTCATAATAGTATCAATCTTAGTATCTATTTTATCAAAATGCTCTTTTGCCTTTTTCCTAAATTCTGGGGTAACTCGAACATGAACTACTCTCCTGTCTTCCTTACTCCTTATTCTTTCAACATACCCAGGTTTCTCTAACCTATCAATTATCCCTGATACAGTACTATTGGAAAGCCCTATTTTATCACTTAAATCACTTATTTTCATTTCCCCATCATGGGCTAAAGTACCGATCAACATCCCCTGAGTACCCGTTAACTTCATTTCTTTAAACTCATTTTCTACATTTTGTTTTATATAATCACCAAGTTGTTTTAATACCTTGACTATACTAATACTCCTCTTTTCTTCTTCCATAAATATGTCACCTCTCTTAAACATGTCGTATTTTATAAAATCTTAGGGCAATATACTTTATTCCGTAAAAGTATTTATACTAATATTTCGTATGCTAAATATATATTACTTGTATTTTTATTTTTTGTCAAGTGTAAGCTACCAAATTATCATATAGTTATTTATATGTATTTAAATTTATTATTTTATTACTTGAGTTTCGCACCCTTATATAACAGTCTTCTTCTTGATAAAAAATAGCCACAATCCTTTATATTATAGGGTTTTTAAAATTTACATTTTAATATTTTATGCCGACTTATTAAATGAAAATATCTGATTTGATAGAATTTTATTATGGATAAAATCAAAGAAAAAAGACAGACGCTATAAATACGCCTGTCCTTTAATTAACTTTATTGTTTATTGTTTAATTTTCTTATTTAATAATCTTACTTTTTTCTTCGATAATTTCTGATAATAATCTTATTTAATAATTTGATTCCTTTAATTCAAAATACTTTTGATCATGAAGACAGGCCGGACATTTCTTCGGCGCTTCTTTCCCCTCATGGACATATCCGCAATTATCACACTTCCATCGCACAACTTCATCTTTTTTGAATACCTTGTCTTTTCTTAAATTATCAAGTAAATTTAGATATCTTTTTTCATGTTCTGCTTCAACTTCAGCAATTTTTTTATATGCAGCAGCTACATCAGGAAAACCCTCTTCTTCTGCAACTTTGGCAAACACTGGATATAGTTCTGTGTACTCTTCGTTTTCTCCGGCTGCTGAAGCCTCCAGGTTTTCTTCAGTTGTTCCAATTACCCCTGCTGGATAGGATGCAGTAATTTCAACCATACCACCTTCTAGAAACTTGAAGAAACGCCCCCCCACAGGCTTTTATTATAAACATATTTAATCTAAAGATTTAAAACTTAACTATAATTACTTATAGCTTTCCCATTTTTCTTTAAGGTTTTCATCTTGTAATGTTTCCATTATATATCTTGCATATTCATCTCCATTAGCCCCAGTATCTCTACCAGTCATAACTAATTTCTTCTCATGATTACTACATATATCCAAAGCCATTTGTAGACTAGCAGCTTCCTCTACATAACCTATATGGTCTAACAGCATACCGGCAGCTCTGATAATACTACTGGGGTCAGCATATTTTCCTCTACCTTCTTTTACCATTCTAGGTGCAGAACCATGAATGGCTTCAAACATAGCATACCTTTTCCCGATATTTGCACTCCCTGCAGTTCCAACTCCACCCTGGAATTCAGCGGCTTCATCTGTTAAGATATCCCCATAAAGATTTGGTAAGACCATGACTTTAAATTGTTGTCTCCTTTTTTCATCAACAAGTTTAGCTGTCATGATATCAATATACCAATCATCCCATTCAACCTCAGGATAATCTTTTGCTATTTCCTTTGCTACATCAAGAAATAAACCATCTGTAGTTTTTATTACATTGGCTTTAGTTACAACAGTTACTTTATTTTTTCCACTATTTTTAGCATATTCAAAAGCTGCTTTAATAATCCTGTAAGAACCTTCATAAGTAGTTATAGTAAAGTCTATAGCTAAGTCATCATTAACCCTAGCACCATTACTACCTAAAGCATATGCCCCTTCCGTATTTTCACGGAAAAACATCCAGTCTATACCATCTTCAGGTACTTGAACTGGTCGTACATTTGCAAACAGGTCTAATTCTTTTCTCATTGCAACATTAGCACTTTCTATATTTGGCCATGGGTCTCCAGCTCTCGGTGTGGTTGTTGGGCCTTTTAATATTACATGACATTCTTTCAACTGTCCAACAATATCATCAGGTATTGCTTGATTACATTCTGCCCGATTCTCAATAGTTAGGCCATCAATTACTTTAATTTCGACATTACCACTTTTGATATCGTCCTCTATTAAAAATTCAATAATTTTCTGTGCTTCATCAGTTATGTATGGACCTATACCATCACCACCAACAATTCCTATAATAATCTTATCAAGACTACTATAATCTACAAAATCCTTAACAGACTTCATCTGTTCGATCCTATCAAATTGATCTTCAATTAATTGTCCAAAATGCTCTTTAGCTTTATTAACATACTTTGCTCTATTCAAAATAAGTCCTCCTCCTTATTATAATTATTCGTTAACTTGGATTTTTAAACATTATATCTTAAATAATAGCTAGAGTCAACTAATTAAGAGAATCATCAGAGATTCCGCAAACGGAAGTAAAAAAATAAAAATGGGTCTTATGTTCATTTTAGCGCTAATTGATTTCCCAAACCCATTAAAATAGGGTATAGAACCCCCTTCCCCCCATTATCATGGCAGTCTTTTTAGCATATTCGCTTTACAGTTCTAAACCAACAGAACATATTTTTTTACTAACCAGGACTAATCCCTGAGTAATATAATGGTTCTTTTAATGTTACTAGACCTTTATAAAACCTTCTTAAAATTTCTTCTTTGTCTCTTTTTCAGGATCAAAACTTCTTAAGTTTCTATGTATGTAGAGATTAAATAAATTGTATGCTATTACATATAAATAATACATCGACTGGATTACTATAGGATTACTACTATACCTGCGATCAAAGTTCCACGTACCACTAGTTTTGTCTTTATCCTGGGGACTAACATCTTTAAATGTATGATCTGGTTTTCTGTTTTTAAATAAGCCATCTGCATCTTTTATCATTAAATTATTGCTTTGTTTTACTCTCACAACAACATCTTTATTATTCCTTAAAACCTCATTAATGAAGGGAGCATTAATATATAGAGAATCGCCTACTATTACGTCACAATACTGGTAATAATCCTCATTTAGCTCATTTACTAGCTTTTTAGCTGCAGTTGTTTCTCCTTCACCTTTTGCTATCCTATTAATTTTTATTATTGGAGAAAAACCTTCACCAATATAACTGGCTACTATCGTTTTTTCTCTGTAATCTATAGATGTTATTTCGTCATTATCATCTGAATGTTCATATTTATGAGCATTTTTACCAAGTCTTTCACTTCTCATTGTAAAGACACGGGTACTATCAATAGCTACTACCTTTAGTCCATCTATCAAATTATTATTAAGCGACTTATTATATCGTGCTTGCTGCACAATATCTGCAGCTAATCCCCTTAAACCATTTAAATTAATTCTCATTCATTCTCATTATTATTTTTGAAATATCCGAACCTGAGGGCTGACCTTAATATATAATTTTTCGTCCTTTTCCTACTACTTAAGGAAAGATTATATGTTATATTTTAGATTTGTTGATGCATAGCGGCGGTCAAAAATACGTTTAATACTAACTCCAATCCCTGGTGTATGATTATAAGTAGTACTTCTTGTCTGCCAATTGAGGTTGTCAGGAATAAATATATAATCGCAATGATAATTTAT
>JBDNGI010000274.1:0-2198 GCA_041689345.1 Halanaerobiales bacterium | reverse complement strand
GAGCAGGTGATGCTGCTGAAATTTTGATTAGAGAGTTTAATAAACATAATGAGTTGGGCAGGTACATAGTCGGATTAATTGATGATGACCCTGCTAAAAGTAATCTGGAGATCCACGGTAAGAAAGTACTTGGTAATAGAAACGATATACCTGGGATTATAGAAAAATACAATGTGGATGAGGTTGTAATTGCTATTCCCTCTGCCAGGGGTAAAGAAATAAAGAGTATTTATGAACTTTCTAATCAAGATGATGTTAAAGTAAATATTGTTCCTGGTATATTTGAGATTATAAATGGTAATGTAAACCTGAGTCAAATTAGAGAAGTAAAGGTAGAAGACTTGCTGGGTAGGGTTCAGGTTAAGTTAAATAATCAGGTGATAGCAAAGCATGTAGAGAATAAAACAGTATTGGTAACAGGTGCTGGCGGCTCTATTGGTTCTGAACTCTGCCGTCAAATAGCCAGATTTAATCCAGAAAGACTAGTTATGTTAGATATCTATGAAAATAATCTATATTTCCTGGACCTGGAGTTGAGGGAAAAGTATCAAGAAATAGCTTTTGAACCGGTTATAGCCAGTATTAGAGACCAGGATAAACTGAATCATCTCTTTGCCAGGTATCAGCCAGATGTAGTATTCCATGCCGCTGCTCATAAACATGTTCCTTTGATGGAATATAATCCGGAAGAGGCTGTTAATAATAATATTTTTGGTACCAGGAACCTAATTAAAGTAGCTGATAAATATGCTGTAGAGAGATTTGTCCTGATATCTACAGATAAAGCAGTTAATCCGACTAATGTTATGGGTGCCACTAAGAGGGTAGCTGAGATGTTGATTCAAACTATCAATAAAGATAGTAAAACAAAATTCATGGCTGTTAGATTTGGTAATGTGCTGGGCAGTCACGGGAGTGTAATTCCACTTTTTAAAAAACAAATAGCTCAGGGTGGACCAGTGACAGTTACTCATAAAGATGTAATCAGATATTTCATGACAATACCAGAGGCTGTACAGCTTGTTATCCAGGCTGGTTCAATAGGAACAGGTGGAGAAGTCTTTGTCCTTGATATGGGTGAACCTGTCAAGATACTTGATCTGGCCAAAGACCTGATAAGACTATCTGGTCTAAACCTTGGTGATGATATAGATATCCAGATAACAGGCTTAAGGCCTGGGGAAAAACTTTTTGAAGAACTATTAAATGATAATGAAGACAATATAGCCACTGATTATGAGAGGATATTTATAACTCGACTAAAAGAAATAGATCTGCTTAAATTGGAGAAGGCTATGAGAAAATTAGAGTTAATAGTACATAATGGAGATACCCCTGGTATTATTAACTTACTGGTAGATTTAGTAGGTACATATAAACCCAATCGGGATAATATTAGGGAGATTGCTTTTGATAGAGAAACCCTTAGTGTCAATCAAGAAAAAATTAAGGCAGAAGAAGAGGTCGCCGTTAGTTCCGAATGACAGCGAAAGTGACAGGGGACGGTTCTCTGGTGCGCCATTTCTATTAGTATTACAATGAATAGTTGGGAGGTAATCATTGTGAGGATAGGGTTAATGATAGACTTTAATAAGAAAAGGATTATTTCCATAAGATTACTTATCTTGATGATATTTATTATGTTAAGCCTGTATTTTTCTCAAGCTGTCTTTGCTGATCAATATAGCTTTGAGCCTGTTATAGGAATAAATAAGGGTTTTAAAATGGATAAATATACTTTAAATACTGGGATTTCAGTAGATGAAAGTGATTTTCGACTTGATGAGCTCTATTTGACTACAGACTTTTTTAAAGGAGAGCTAACTGTTGGACGTAAATATCTTAAATCCGGTCCAGGACATTTTTCTCAGTTGATGTTGTCTAATCAGGGTACCCCTTTAAACCTGATTATGCATGAGGGGCAATTTACATTTGAAGGGATTGCCAGTGATTACAGGATGATGATAGCATACCTTGATGAAGATTCCAATAAGCAGCTCTTTCATCATCGAATAAGTAATGATTCCTTAATTGATGGTCTGGAGATCGGTCTTTCAGAAGCAATGATAGCCAGTGAAAAGATTAATCCGACCTATTATCTACCGATACCATATCTTCCATATTATTTAACAGCGTATATATCAGGACTTTATAATGACTATAACTCTCATGATGATAAATATCTAGGGATTGATTTT
>JBDNGI010000273.1:0-7103 GCA_041689345.1 Halanaerobiales bacterium | reverse complement strand
TAAAAAAAGCTGAGTATATTATGGCAAATACTTTTTTCGGTGCAGAAGCATTTCCCTATTTTGATACCCAGATCGGCCCAGGCAATTTGGCCACCTTTATAGGTTCTGAACCAGGGTTTGCCGAAGATACTGTCTGGTATAATCAATCTATCGATGACCCTGATTCATATCCAGAATTAGAATTTAATCCAGAAAACAAATGGTATCAGAATCAAATGGCTATCATTAAAGCAGGTTTAGCAAAATCTAATGGCCGTTATCTAGTCGGCATGCCAGATTTAGTTGAAAATATTGACATTCTGGCATCCTTACGTGGTTCAGAAAACTTACTAATGGATTTCATAGAAAGACCGACTTTTGTTAGACAAAAAGTTCAGGAAATCAACCATATCTATTTTTCTATCTTTGATAGTTTTTATAATGAAATCAAAGATAAATCTGATGGCAATGCCTTCTCTGCCTTTAAAATATGGGGTCCAGGTAAAACAGCAAAGGTACAATGTGATACTGCAGCCATGTTTTCACCACAAATGTTTGCTGACTTTGTAGTACCAGCTTTATCTGAACAATGTCAGTGGCTTGATTATTCTATGTTTCACCTTGATGGAACCCAGTGTTTTTGTCAACTAGACCAGCTACTTAGAATAGATGATTTAAATGCTATTGAATGGACACCACAGGCAGGAATAGCTACAGGTGGAAGCCCGGAATGGTATGATCTATACAAAAAAATTCTGTCAGCTGGAAAATCAGTTCAAGCTATTGGTGTCAAACCAAATGAAGTAATCCCATTGTTAAATGCAGTTGGTACAAATGGTATATTTATTATGACCTCGGCAGAATCAGAAGCAGAAGCCAGAGTATTGATTGATAAAGTAGAAAAATATCGTTAAGTTGAACATTTCTTATTAAGCTAAATAATCCACAGCATTTTAGCACTGCTGTGGATTATTAGTTCTATCTAGCTATTTATTAATTCTTTAATTTTACTATAAGCAACATTAAAAAACAAAACCTACCTTATAGGTCACTACTTAGGAAATAATTTCATCAAGTATCATTACCTCAAAAGTTTCAACTCATTTGAAGAACCATAAGCGGTGCCAATAGCCCCTCTTAATTCTATTATGAGTTCCTTCCCTTCTTGAGTCCCCAATGTCATTTTTCTTTTTTCTCCTGAAGTAAACCATACCTCTCCTGTACCTGCATAATCCTGAGCTTCAAAATTATCTACAGGAAAATCATACCACCAATATCCTAACTTTTCCTCAAGCTCCCCAATAATTCTAAATAACCTTCCATCAGCTTTAAAAATATACCGATAAGATCCAGCAGTCCATTGACCAATTAGTATATAAATATACTTGCTCAGCCACTCTTCTGGAACATGAATTGTCTTCCTATACCATCCTATTCCCGTTGGTAGGAAAGCGCACTTTTTCCCTGTTAAGTGATGCTTTTCGTAACTCCCTTCAATACTCCAATCATGTGGTAGATTTACCATTCTCCAACCTGAGTCATCATATATTTCATCCTTTGCGCTGACCACATCACTAAGGCTAAATCTCCAATCAAAATCAATGTTTTTTCTTCTCTGTATAACAGGCATCTTAGATCCTCCACTCTCTTTCTTTTCCACCAATTGCATCACAATTTTATTTAATATCTTTTGGCTTTTATTACAGCAGTGTATTCAAAAAGTATGTCAAATCTTTTACTTAGACAATCCTAAATATTGAAAAAGAGGCTTCCCGTAAAGTTGAGAATCCTCTTTCCCTTTTACTATTACACAAAACTAAAACGATAACTCCCTGGCTTATTATCTTTATATTTATTTCTTTTTTATTTGGTTAATATCTTAACACCATAGGCCCCAAGCTTAATCTGTCCTGTAATTTCTTCCCCAGTAAAAATATCTGTTAATTCATTAACCGACTTCATATTTAATTCTTGCTCATCACCTGTAAAATTCAAAATAAAGATATAATCATTCTCACCATCTGTTCTTTTCTGCACAGTTACACCTGCTGGTAATTCCATATCCAATATTTTTCCCAAGGCTAGCTTATTAATAATCGTATCGTAAAAGTCATTTAAGAATCTTTCTTCATTCCTAGAAGCAATATAATAGGCTTCACCTTTACCGAATTTATTAACTGTTAAAGCAGGACGGCCAGCATAAAAATCCTCTTTATAAGTAGCCAATACCTCTGCGGTTTCAGCATGGAGCAAACTACAGAGAATCCCTGCTTCATATTCTCCGGTAATACCTAATTCATTATCATCTTTTATAACAACATAGTTCTTATCATCATCATAAAGGGCATCTGTTTCCTCTACCCAGATTCCCATTATTTCCCTTAATGGTCCAGGATGTCCCCCTCTAAAACAGAGATCATGGTCATCTACTATACCTGACCAATATGTTGTTAGAAAGGTACCACCATTTTTTACGAACTCTTCAATTTTCTTACCAACGCCATCTCTTAACATATAAAGCATAGGGGCAACAACTACCTTATATTTGGAAAGATCACAATCCATATTGATGACATCAACAGAAATACCTCGTTTCCAAAACTCCCGATAATGTTTTTTACAGGTCTTTTCATAATCACTACCCATATCAGCCTGTCTTAGAGCCTTAGCTTCATCTATCGCCCAGCGATTTTCCCAGTCATAGATAACAGCAACTTCTGGTTCAACACTAGTTCCAACAATTGGGTCAAGCTGCTGCAGTGTTTCACCTACTTCAGCTACATCACGGAAGACCCTGGTATTTTCATGACCAACATGGTCAACAACTGCCCCATGGAATTTTTCGAAACCTCCCCGGCCCTTTCTCCACTGAAAATACTGAACAGTATCAGAACCATGGGCAACTGCCTGGATTGATGATAAAAGATGCATTCCTGGTCTTTTTAATTTACCAACTTTCTGCCAGTTGGTCATACTAGGAGTACTCTCCATCAACATAAAGGGTTTACCGCCTTTTAATGATCGATTAATATCATGAACAAAACCTATATCTGAAGCCAATTTCCAATCTTCCTTTTCCCCGTGCCAGAGTGGATAATTGTCCCATGATACAACGTCAAGTTGATCGGCAAACTTCCAGTAATCAAGTACCGGATATGTCCCCATTAAGTTAGTAGTAACAGGTATCTCTGGTGTGATTCCCTTCAATACATTAATCTCTTCTTTCATAAAGTCAACAGTCTGATATGTAACAAATCTCTTCCAGTCTAGTACCTGACCGTGAATAGAATTCATACCATGTGGTGCCGGTGATTCAATCTGTGACCAATCAGTATAAGTATGACTCCAAAAAGTACTCCACCAAGTTTGATTAAGTTTATCTAATGTACCATATCTCTCTTTCAACCATTCCCTGAACTCTTCCTGACATAGATCACAGTGGCATTCCCCACCATATTCATTGGACAGATGCCAGATTAACACACCAGGATGGTCTTTATACCTTTCTGCTAATTTGGTATTGATAATTCTGGATTTTTCACGGTAAACCGGTGATGTATAGCAATGATTATGTCGGGCACTAAAAAGAATCCTTGTCCTATCTTCATTTACCCGTAAAACCTCCGGATATTTCTGAGCCATCCAAGCAGGTCTAGCCCCACTAGGCGTAGCCAGTACAGTATAGATACCATTTTCATATAAGCTATCCAGTACATCATCTAACCAAGCAAATTCAAATTTACCCTCTTCCGGCTCCAGGGCTGCCCAGGCAAAAATACCTACAGACATAGTATTACAATTGGCCTTTTTCATTAATTTGATGTCTTCTTTAAGTACCTCAGGATATTCCTGCCACTGATCTGGATTATAATCTCCACCATGTAATAAATGTGGAAACTTGTTGCTAATAGGTTTATACTTTTTAGTCATTAATCCAACCCCCATAATATTTAATAATATAATTTACACTTGATAATTACACTTCACGTTCCAGCCAATTATATTAAATACGCTTGCCGTTCACTCTGGCAGTACTCCCTATTTAAGTTAATACTTACAAGAACTGTTTAAGGTTGCACTCCGGCAGTACTACCTATCTAATTTAATACTTACAAGAACTGTTCCAGCTTACGTTCTCTGTCATAACTTTTAACCTAAAGGATTATGTCCCGCTATAAAACCGAAGCGCTAATTCGTGCTTTTATATTCCCGCGGTCCTGACCAATTTCAGGACACTTTTATCAACCATATTACTGCCATGGTTCATAGTCAGGATTAGACTTAGGAATTTTCGCCTCTACACTTTCTCGCCAGGCAATCAATTTTTCCTGCATTCTTTTAGTTAAATCAGGCATCTTATCAGTTAGATTTTCTTCTTCAGCAATATCTTCCCTTAGGTTATATAGTTCAAGACTACCATCCTCAAAGAACTCAATCAACTTATAGTCTCCCATTCTAATAGAAGAACCTGGGGTACCACCTTGATTTCCGTAATGTGGATAATGCCAGTAAATTGCTTCTCGTTCCAGTTCACTTTCTCCTTTTAAGAGTGGTAGAATGCTGACACCATCTTGATGCTGTTCTGGTAATAAAGGTAGGTCAACCATCTCTAAAATAGTTGGGTAAAAATCAGGACTGGTGACAGGCACATCACAACTAGTTCCTGCTTCAATTACCCCCGGCCATCTAACTAGTAACGGTTCACGAGTACCTCCCTCATACATCCACCCTTTACCTTCATTCAATGGTGCATTACTGGTTGGTGAGCCTTCAGCTGTAGCTAATCCGCCATTATCAGAAGTAAAGAAAATAATAGTATCTTCACTTAAACCCAATTCATCCAGAATATCCAGTATACGACCAACATTTTCATCAAGACTATGTATCATAGCTGCATAAACAGGGTCAGATTGCACAAGTCTTCTTAAAACCCGTTGATCCTTTTTATGCTCAGCAGGGAAATATTTACCTTCTTCAAAGGTTTTGACCTTATCAAGCCCCATCTTCTTCGCTTTCTTTTCATATATTTTTATATATTCTTCTTTACCCATAATAGGTGTATGAACAGTATAATACGCAAGATTTAGGAAAAAAGGATCGTTTTTTTTCTGCTCTTTATTCCTACTATTATGGTTCTGAATAAGAGTAAGAGCTTCATCTGTTAACCTATCTGTTAAATATTCACCCTCTGGTCCATCCTCAAGAACCTCAATATTATATGGGCTAAAGTATCCACCAGCACCTGGAGAACCGTAATGACAACCTCCAATATTAATATCAAATCCATGGTTTTCAGGATAATACTCTTTGCTACCAAGATGCCATTTCCCCACATGCCAGGTATTGTATCCACCTTCTTTTAAAGCACTAGCTATGCTCTTTTCTTCAATAGGGAGATGGTCAATATAAGGGGCATCAATTAACTTACCTCGACAGGGGTGTAATCCCCCTCCCCAATTAATCCAATCCGTCACTCCAACATTAGCCGGGTATTTTCCACTCATAATACTGGCTCGAGTAGGTGAGCAGACTGGACAAGAGGCATAAGCATCTGTAAAAAGCATACCTTCCTCTGCCAGTCGGTCAATATTGGGAGTTTCATAAAAATCACTACCATAACAAGTAAGATCTTTCCACCCCATATCATCAATTAAGATAAATAGGATATTAGGTTTTATTGATTTTTCCATGTTCAAGATAAAACACCTCTTTTTAAGTAATTTATAGTTGTTCTTAAACATTATACATTAATCATTATATCACAATATGAATGTAACGTAAAAACCACAAACTTTTTGAGCTAAGTATAATGAAAGATGAATATACATATAGTATACCGTACATACGTTTATGATGCTAGGAAAGCAGAACATACATTTTTTTAAATTGCATAACTATTGTCATAATAAATCCAAACATAATAATTTGAAATTAAGTGCACATCAAAAAGTGCCGCCCAGAGACTGAGACAGCACTATCCTCTATTTGTAATTACTCTACTTAAATACTATCAAGTCAAAGAGGAAACAGCTTTTATCAAGACATCTACTACCTCTGGTCTGGTAATCTCCACAGGTGGTCGCTTTCCCTCACGTAGTAACTTTCTTACTTTTGTTCCACTTAAAAATACATGATAACTCTGATCATGTGGACAGGTTTTTTTAGTTGCCATAGATTTACATTTATTACAGTAAAAAGAGTGTTCAAATTTTAAGGGGACTATACCCAACTCTTGATGACTAAAATTATCAAAAATATCCTGTGCATCATATGTACCGTAATAATAACCAACACCAGCATGATCCCTGCCGACTATAAAGTGGGTACAACCATAATTCTTACGACACAAGGCATGGAAAACTGCTTCTCTAGGTCCTGCATATCTCATATGTGCCGGAAACACTGCCAGATGAATCCGATCTGGAGGATATATCTTATCCATTACAACCTGATAACTCTCTATTCTGTACCTTGCAGGTATATCTGTTTTCTTAGTCTCTCCAACTAAAGGAGAAAGTAGTAATCCATCAGTAATCTCCAGTGCACACTTTTGAATATATTCATGTGCCCTATGTATTGGATTCCTGGTTTGGAAACCTACAACCGTTTTCCAACCCCTCTCTGCAATAACCTGGCGAACCTTAGCCGGATCCTGTCTGTATTGATTAAACTCTTCATGTTTAATCCTATTCAACAGGGTAATCTTACCACCCAGCAAAAATTCACCACGATTGTAAAGATTACACACCCCAGGGTGCTTATCATCTAGAGTACGATAAATCATTTCTGCCTCTGTAATGATATCGGGGATATAGTTATCCTCTAGATCTAATACTGCATAAGTTTTTCTATCCTTACCCTTAAGAGCAACCCTCTCGCCGATTTTTAAGGTTGAAACTTGATCTTGATCAACAGCTAAAACAATTGGTATAGTCCAGATATTCCCACCCTTAAGGCGCATCTTATTTATTACACTATAGTAATCTATTTCATCCATAAAACCCTCGATAGGACTATATAGCCCTATTGCAATATTTTCAACTTCTGTCAACTGATTTTTATCAAGAATAAGCTCAGGCATTCTTTGAGCTTCTGCCAGTAATTCTTCCCTTCTCTCTCCCACC
>JBDNGI010000272.1:0-4452 GCA_041689345.1 Halanaerobiales bacterium | reverse complement strand
CTTGATTCTGAAATTTATCAACAATTTCTTTTCTTTTTTTAGCAGGAGTACCGCCGTGTAAGACAAGACCCTGGTGTTGAAATATCTTTTCCAGGTATTCTTTTAAGGGTTCAATTATCTCCCGGAATTGAGTAAAGATTAAGACACGCTCTCTTTTATTATATATAGTATCACATATTTCGGCAAGTCTTGCAAATTTACATTTATAAGGAAAAGCTTGACACCATTTATAGTGGATGATATAGTTAGACTATACTAATTAGATTATACTAACTAAAAACTTAACAGGAGGTAAACTAATGGAACCACGTAAATCATTAGTAGATATAGTAGAAAAGATATCATCAATGATGGGAGAATTTGAAGATAAAGCCTTAAATAGTGATGAGTTATCAGATTTAACTGTTAAACAATTGTATTATCTTGATATGGTTAAAAAATTAAATAATCCTACCTTTACAGATTTAAGTGAAGAGATAGGTGTAACCAAACCCACAGTAACTACAGCAATTAATAAATTAATAAAACAGGGACACATAGAAAAAATTCAATCTGTTGAAGATAGAAGAGTCTATAATCTACTTTTGACAGAGGAAGGGGAAAGAGTCGTAGATATCCATGATAAGGCCCATAAAGATTTTGCCCGAATGATATCCAACTCTTTAAATGATCAGGAATTAAATAAAGTGGTTGATATATTTACAAAAGTAATCGAGTGTCAATAGAAAATTTTTTAATTATTTAATTAGATATATCAAACTAACTATCTAGTGCATATAATATATAAAAGTTCAGTTAGATTAAGGAGTGAATTATTTTGTTAGAAGAGAAGAGGTATAAGATTGGAAAAAAAGTGAGTGTTATAGGATTAATCGTAAATATTTTATTATCAATCGTTAAGATTCTTGTAGGTATAGTTTTCTCAAGTATGGCATTAATTGCTGATGGACTACATTCTGTCTCAGATATAGCTTCTACTATAGTTATTCTGATAAGCATTAAGTTCTCACAGACTCCACCTGATAAAAATCATCCTTATGGACACGGGAAGGCAGAACCTATTGGAACTGCAGTACTTGGTCTTATTTTACTGGCTACTGGTTTTTTATTAATCAAAGTTACTTTTCTTAGTATTTTTATCGATAATACAGTCCAACCTGGAATTATAGCACTATGGGTTGCACTTATTTCAATTATTACTAAAGAAGCCTTATATCAGTACACAGTAAAAATGGGAAGGAAGATTAATAGTAAGGGTTTAATAGCCGATGCTCATCATCATCGTTCAGATGCTTTTTCATCAATTGCTGCTTTAATAGGGGTAGCGGGATCCAGACTTGGTTTACCATTTCTTGATCCACTGGCTGGTTTAATAGTTGCATTTTTTATAGCTAAAATAGGGTTTGATATTTTGAAAGATGCTGTTAATGAATTAATGGATTGTATCCCTGATGCTGAGAAAGTTAAAGAGTATAAAGAAATAGTAAATGATGTTAAAGGGGTAATTAATGTCGGTGATATTAAACTTAGATCATATGGTCCCAAATTGTTTGTTGAGTTATCTGTTGCAGTTGATAATAACTTATCTGTTGGAGAAGGCCATGATGTTACAAGAAGTGTTAAGAATCACCTTAAAGACAGAGATGGAAGTGTCCAGAACGTTGTAGTTCATGTAGATCCCTGGAAAAAGGATACTATAGAGGGAATCTAATATAAATAATTGGTTCTTTAGATAATTAAGACAGGAGGTATTAACAATGTCAACAGTTAGGAAGATATTAAATAATCCATCCTATAGTGGTTAAAGGGAGGAGATAATAAAATCATGTGGTACATCATTATCTTTATTTATATATGAGCGTGATAGGGAAGATCCGGTAGTTATAGATTTTATCGGCAGAAAACTAGATGGGCTTGCCCTCTGGATGAATGCCGATATTTGTAATGCAATTCAATATTGAGCTGTCGGTTATGCTGGGATTTTAATGTTATTAGGTTTAAGTAAAGATTGTAATAATATGAAATCTATACAAAAAGCTAGAAACTTTCTTCATCTATAAGTTTAGAATCATCTGAAAGCCAGTGTGTTCCTGCAAACTTAATACCGGCTGCACCCAGAGGAGCAGTTACAATAATTGCCAGGACAGCCAGAGCCAGAATAATCTCACCAGACTCAACTCCAGCAGCCAATGGAACAGCACCGATGGCTGCCTGGACAGTAGCTTTAGGTGTATAGGCAATAACACAGAAAAACCTTTCTTTAAAAGTGAGCTCAGTACCGACTAAAGATAAAAGTACACCAATCCCTCTAAAGAGTAGACCTATGAAAATAATAGCTAAACCGATTAGCCCTGTTTCCAGAGCCAGATAGACATTTACTTCTGCTCCAACCAGGACAAAAAGCATAATCTCCGCAAAGACCCATATCTTATTAAATTTTGCCGCCAGCCGTTTACCAACCATTTTATATTCTTCCTGCAGTATGTAACCTATTACCATGATTCCCAGTAGTGCAGCAATAGGTATAATATCTTTCAGGAAATCCTCCAGACTAGTCATCAATATTGCTGCACTCAAGATCAATAGGACTTTTTTGGTATCTCTAATATGATATCTTTTAAATATGTATAGTAGGATAAAAGCTATAATAGCACCCAGGATAATTCCAGTGGTGATTGATAGTGGTATACTTAATAAATTATTCAAAATATTTATCTGCCTTCCCCCATAGAGGCCTAAAAAAATGGAGAAGATGGTAATAGCAATTACATCATCAAGTGAGGCTCCGGTTAAAACCAGAGTAGGGATACCCTTTTTACTCCCACGCTTTTTTTCCATTAGTTCAAGCATCTGAGGTACAACAACAGCTGGAGAAACAGCGGCAATTATAAAACCCAACATACCAGCTTCTATCCAGGAAATATTCAGTAAATATATAGCGGCCACTATAATTGTGGATCCTTCCAATAGACCGGGAATAAAGCTGAGTTTAATAGCAGGAATTCCGACTTTTTTGAGTGTTTCTTTTTCAATACCTAAACCTGCTCTAATTAAGATGACTATCAGGGCTATTTTTCTGAGGTCTGGGGAGATGTTTAAAATATCCTGGTGAATCAGATTAAATCCATATGAACCCAGGAGGATTCCTGTCAGTAACATCCCCAGTAAACCAGGTAGATTAATTTTATCAAAAGATCTGTTAAAAAGAAGCCCCAGTAAAATTATTAATGCCAGACTAAGTGCCATAATAAATTTTCCTTTCATTAAAAAAAGACCCCTATTCAGATACAATACTACCGTTATCTGAATAGGAGCCATTAATTGTCTACAACAATGGTTACAGGTGAGCTCCATCACCTTTCAAATTACTATCTATTGTATACTAAACTTTTTACCAGGTCAAGTTATTGTGATAAATTTACCAAGGTTTATAATTTTTTTTTGATTTTAGTAAGATTCTGGTATACTATATTGCAGGTGAAGTAATATAAAAAAGATGGTTGGGTTTCCTGTTTATGGGTTTGGTCATAATTTCCATTGGAATACCCCCAAGCTTTGATGAGTTTTTGCGTATAGTAGTTTTTCTATTACTAACCTGTGTTTATATAGCTTTCTGGCTAAATGTTAGAATAGTATTTTCTACAATATTTAAGCAGGCTTCAACTTCGGCCCTGGCAGGTATCTCGATCTAGTTGTTTTTCACTGTCTTTTATTCAATGATAGTTAAAAAAATTGCTAATGCCTTTGCGCAGGGACCGACTGCTGTACAAACTTTAACTCTCAACCTATCAAGAATATCACCGAACTATTTATATGAAGAGATGACTACAATATTACTAACACCATCAATACGCAGTCTGGGGCATTAAGTTTTGAACAGATCTATGGGGCAATTCCCTCAGTCCTGTCCTTTAGTCAGAGTCTTTTACTTACATGGCCCCATGTTACTGGCCTCGTTGCTGCCTTGATTATATGTTTCAGTATTTCTTATATTATATTTATGTGGCAGGAAATTCGAGCTTTAAATGGAAAACTAAATACTTATGCATTTTATAAACGCCTCCTTTCAAATTTAGGGAGGCGTTTTATAATCTGTAAACCATGTAGTCTATAAATTAACTTCACGACTTATCCATAAAATTTTCATTACATTATCTGGAATAATTCATATGACCTTTATATAGGTATTAATTAGAGGTAAAAAAGGTTAGTAGTAAAAATATAATGAAGTCTGTTATATCAATAATATTCTTACCCCTAACGTTAATAGCAGGCATCTATGGTATGAATTTTAAATATATGCCCGAATTAAATCTAAAATGGGGTTACCCAGCAGTTTTATTAATAATGATAGTTGTAGCAGCATCATTAGTATTATACTTTAAAAACAAAAAATGGTTTTAAATAAAAAATGGACTATCGTAATTATTCGCAAAATACCAAAAATGTTTG